>JAGSHR010000147.1 GCA_029855985.1 Candidatus Njordarchaeota archaeon | reverse complement strand
CTTTTGTATCTCTGCGTAATAAGTTTTGGTTGATTCCTCATACGTCATTTCCATAGAGTATGCTCTGCTCTCAACCCTGTATAAAACGTACACCTTTTCAACGAGCTTATCTGTTATTACTTTAGCCTTAACGTAAGTGTTACCCCTCGAGTTAACCCAATAAGTCAACAAATAGTAAATATTTTCTGAGTAAATTCTAACTGGAACGATCAGTGGATAGTGATCTAAACTTGTTTACATTGTTCATGTAAATCGTGTTACCATTGGAGTTCCCTAAATGTATGCTATACTTATTGTTATTCATGACATTATCATGAATAGTGTTGTTATTCGAGTAACTTAATTGTACGCCGTATTCACAGTTGATAATCATGTTGTCGTGTAGTGTATTATTATGGGAGTGGTCTAGTTGTACTCCAACCTTACTGTTGCTCACAGTGTTCCCATAAATAGTATTGCCATGAGAATTTGTTAGTGATACACCAACCTTATTATTATCCACTTTGTTTTCGTATATCGCATCACTAATCGAACCTTCAAGACTAATGCCGTTGTAGTTATCTTCACTTATGTTGTTTTCACGGATAACGTTGTCTTGAGAATATTGCACATATATGGCGTTCCCGTTGTTGCTTAGGTTATTTCGATACACAGTGTTATTATGGGACACCATAAGATCAATACCTATCACATTGTCACTTATGTTGTTTCCATTAATATTGTTTTGATACGAGTAGTACACAGTCATACTGAACAAGTTATAAGTTATGTTATTTTCCCGAATGGTGTTGTTAAATGATTTTCCTATAACAACACCTGATTCATTTTGGTTTACATTGTTCCCATAGATTGTGCAATTATGTGAGTCTTCGAGATATATGCCAATCTTGTTGCTACTTATGTTGTTCCCAAAGACGTAGACGTTATTCGAACTAACTATCTCTATGCCAACAATAATGTTCGTTAGTTCAAGGTTGGTTATAGTTATGTCAGATGAGTTCACCAACACGACTTGTCCAGCAGAAGTAACTTCAAAACCAGAAATCCCCTCTAAGTAAACAAGTGGTTTACCATTAACTTTATTATTTACAACAACATTGTTATAGGACTCAACGACAAATAAGCCACTACTAACAAAAATATTATTCTTGATTGTGACATTATGCGAATTCCAAAGATATATTCCAACAAAACTGTCATAGATCTCGCTGTTTTCAATTGTTGCATTATCGGTGTTAATCCATATTCCCGTTTTTTCTCCACTGTATCCCCACGTATAGCCCGCATATTTTATCTCGCTCTGTTCTACCCTAAGTTTCGCACCATGGTTAATTTTTATGTAATAGTTGTTTTCCGGATCATAAGAGGTTATTGTACTATTTATCAGCGTCAGGTTTCCTCCATTGAAAGCCTCAATCCAATGCTCTCCGTCACTATCTAACTTCATGTATATAATAGAATTTTTCAGGACAAGAGCCCCTCCCCTCATTATAAATATGCTGCCATTAACAATTAACTCCTGGTTTTCAACTATTGTTAAATCGGTTATATTCCAGTCACCAGAGCTTGACGGTATAGTCTCCATAATATCATCAGTTTTTATACTTTGCGCCCGTCGTATATATGAGTTTATGCCCGATTTGTCCCATAGTTCGACCCAATCATCGTTCGCGTTCAACATGCCTATCGGATGCATTGTTGACCATAACAATAAATCAACCCCTCGAACCTCGCATATGGGGCAATCACCATTAACACTTTCTTTCGTGAGCTTCTCAACAACCGAATTTTGCGTTAGCTCGGCGAGATTAGAGTTTTTTGCAATGTTATCCGCAATTCTGATTTTTTCCGTTGTTTTGTTAACTTCATAGGGTATTTTAAATGTTGGGGCTAGAAGGATTATCAGTAAAATCAAAATTATTATCGGTATTGATTTCTTCATAAATAGCACCAATAAAGATAACTAATGACTTTAATAGATATCTAATAATCTAAAAAGTTAAAGAAAATATAAGCATTGTTTTAAAATTCTTCTTATCCAACTTGTAGAAAATTTCATCAAAGTAAGAGGTATGAAAACTTGCGACTACCTTGACTCTAATAAACAAATTTTAAGAATAAAACTAGTGAACACTAACACAAATAATAGACGATAAATATGTGGGGTAAATCTGGAAATCTATCGGATTTGCTCAACTGAATATGCGCGAGTTACCCAAAAAAAGTATATATTAGTTATTGAAACCGTAAATCTTAAAAATGTAATACGCAATGATAATTAGAATGGTGCCAAAAAATTGGCACCGGGGGTGATGGCCATGGTGAAGGGGAGAATCGGGATATGACGGTTCTCTCCTTCACCTCCATCACCCCTTTTAACCTCCTTTGTTTTCTTCTTTTAAGTATTTGTTGAACCAATTAATGATTTCCTTTAAACGTATTGTTCTGTGTTTTGGTTTTCCGCTTCTTGAGAGGTCATGATTTTCATTTGGGAAGATTACGAGTTTTGTTGGTATCTTTCTGATTTTTAGAGTGGTGTATATTTGTAGTGCTTGGTCTAGCCAGCATCTATAGTCTTGTTCGCTGTGGATTATTAAGAGTGGTGTTTTAGCGTTTTTTATGTACTTTAGTGGGCTCATACTCCAGTACTTCTCGAATATTTCATCGCTTGTCCAGAAGTGTGCGTCAAAGTTTCCTCCTATTTGGTCTGGTCCAAAGTGGAAGCCTATATCTGTGGTTCCGTAGAAGCTAATCCAGTTTGATATTGATCTCTGTGTTACTGCGGCTTTAAATTTATCAGTATGGGTTACAATCCAGTTCGTCATAAATCCTCCGTAACTTCCACCGAGTACTCCTAACTTGCTTTTATCTATAAAATTGTAACTTTTTGTTACATATTCTACGGCTTCCATTAAGTCTAAATAGTCTCTTTCTCCATATTTTCCTCTTATGTCTTTGAAATCTTCCGAGTATCCAGAGCTGCCTCTTGGGTTTGTGAAGATAATAACATATCCCTCGTTTGAGAGCACATGGAACTCGTGCATGAATCCATATCCGTAAGTTGTTGCTGGACCGCCGTGGATTTCAAGTAGAGCTGGGTATTTCCCTCCTTCTTTGTAGTCCACTGGTTTGAGGATCCATCCCTCGATTGTCTCCCCGTCACTAGCTTTGAACGTGAATTTCTCTGGGATTTGTAGTTTTCGCTTTCCTAAGAGAAAATCGTTAAAGTGTGTCAAAACTTTTAAAGTTCCTTTCTTGAAAATATAGATTTCGGGTGGATTCACGGGGTCCATAATTGTGGCGATAACCGAGTTTCTCCCAACACTGTAATCATCCACGACAAGTTCCCCTGTGATTATGGGTTTAAAGCCGTCTTTCTTATTCCACTTGTATAAGTGAACAGCGCCCCCGTCTGCGAGATGGAAGTAAATATCGTTTCCAACCCACTGGAGTGGTCTTCCCATAGATGGTCCTCTAACATCAGAGTTGGCAGGGTTTACAAGATCTTTATCAATGTTCACTGTTATGTTCTCTACGTCGTAACTAGTTGTATCCATTAGATAGATGTTGGCATGTGTTGCATAGCCCCTACTTAGATCTGTTCCCTTAATCGCAATGTATTTGCCATCTGGGGACCAAGCAATAGAATAAACATTTATGGCTAAATCAGGAACCCTAGTTTTCTCCCCAGTTTCAACATCACAGATATAAAGATAATTCAGGTAAGGTTTCTCCTCAATCTCGCTAGTCACATACGCTATTTTTTTACCGTCAGGAGACCACCTTGCGGTCAATACTTGGTATTCTCCTTCGGTTAACTGCTCAACGTTGCCCGAGTAAAAATCAACCTGGAAGACATGCGAGAAAGTTTTGTAGGTTAAGCCCATTCCATTAAACCAAAATGGGATACGATCTATAAACTTAACATCATCATCTGGTTCCCCAACTTGAGATACCACTAACATGCTTTTACCGTCGGGATTCCAATCGAAATCTAATATGCCACCCTTAAAAGTGTGCAGTAAGCGTCCCTCACTTTCCCTCCCAAGAGGCTTAACCCAAAGCTCAACGCCCCTTTCTTTTTCCTTTAACTTTCTACGTGATGTGAAGGCAATGTATTTACCGTCCGGGGACCAAAATGGAGTTTTATCGCTTCCACCACTTGTGAATGGTGAGTATTCTTCAGTTTTCAAGTTAAGGATCCAAATATTTGACACATAGGTATCTTTCCCCTCATCTAGTCTCGTAACCGTAAAAGCGACATGTGAATCATTTGGGCTTAACTTTGGGTCAGAAACAAGCGTTAACTTGTATAAGTCTTCAATTTCTAAGCCTTTCGCCATCCTTAACACTTTCATATAATTGATTTATTGAATATAATTTAGCAAGAATTTCGAAATAAACTTATCATAAAACAAAGGTGACAAGAATGGAGTTTGCTTCAATGGAATATTTGGAAAAAGTTAAGGAGTTGTCAAATAAAGATGAGAAGTTTGTTAAAATGGCATCTGATCAAAACACAAGTTACACATTTATAATTGAACCAGAGCCCGATAAAGGTGTGCACGAGAGAATCGTGATAGGGTACAAAATAGAGAATGGTAAGATAAAGGAGGTTTGGAGAGGAGAAAGAGAAACAGAATTCGTTATATCTGGTAAGTATGGTGTATGGGTTGACATACTCACGGGAAAGTACAGTGCCGTGAGAGCTCTCTTGACAAGAAAACTTAAGGCATCAGGAAATAAGTTAAAATTGATGAGATACGCTAAGGCCACTGAAAGATGGATAGAGATATTAAAGACAATACCAACAGAGTTTCATGGAGACTACGCTGGGAGGAGTATTAAGTAAGCAAATTGAGGGCTTTACTCCATATCGCGTTTAGGTCACTACTATCACTCACATTACTCAATAACCTGTATTTCAGTAGGTGTATCAAGTCCTTATCTATGTTTTTTCCCATGACGAACAAATAGTGATTATTTATGGGAATCGATATCACGGTTCTCCCCTCAATAATAACATAGATTGGTTCCTTTTTCTTTGGCTTTACCTGTGTCTGATAGATAAACTTGATTACACTTCTATAAAAGGTGTCATCGAACGCTTTAAGCATCAACTTTTTTACCTCGATTCCATCTTTATCCAATATACCGATACAGTCAACCTGTAACCCGGACGTTATGAAAACTTCTGGCCATTTATATAGCATTACTGCAAACGTTAGTATTGAAACGGAGTAAGCGAAATAATGTAAAGTGCTTAAGTATCCCAAAGTAAAAATCGTTAAAATGAATATGAATGAAGCGGAGGTAATAAATAAAATAATTGCTAAAATGATTCTTGTGTTCTTCTTTCTAATATAAGTGGACCTACACACCACGTAAAAGATAGTGAAGGCCAAGATGGAGTGATCCAATAGTTTAATAATCCAGCCGAAGAGGTCTCTGCTCCTAATTATAATTAACCTCCCGTCAATAACGACAGTCTGCAATGGATTATAGTAAATGAAAAGTATCTCCAAATAAATACTGGAGAAAAAAAGGATATCTAAAATAAGAGCTTTCGTATTGTAGATTGACCTACGAAAAACAAGATAGACTGGGATAAGAGCTAGGGTGTATGTAGCAATAAAAATTTTGTAATATGTGATTGAGTTTTCGAAGAAACCGAGTAAACCAAAAATGCCGCTAAAGGAGGCCATTGTATAACCAATTAAGATGTAAACATAAGCGTTTAACTTGACTTTTTTAATCCGGGGAATTATGAGAAGATCACCGATGAATGTCGAACCTGTCAAAGCGATTATTGATACAAGTTGCAGTAATGGGCTCCATTCAAGCATCAATAACCCTCAATACTTCTCAATGAACGTATTGAAACAAATATTGAATATATCAAAATAAATATATGTGTATTAAATTAAACCAACAGGATTAATTGATTCTTCAAAAGCCTTCCAAACGTAACTATCATGATAATATTATTCTATAAACAAAAAACGTTTTTTAAATTTCACCAAAGAAAACAATGCAATATAATATAAAAAGGTCATCACCAAAAGCCGAATAGACTACTCATCACAACTAATGTACGTCATAAGCTTAAAAAGTGGAATTTTATATCATAATTGGTAAAAATAATATTTTTGGTAATTAAGATGGGGTCATCAGAGGTAATAATAAAAGAAATTGATGATCAGGGAAGAATAGTTATCCCTGCTAAATGGAGAAAAAAATACAACGCCAAGAAAGTTAAACTAATCATAAAGGATGATGAAGTCATAATAAAACCAATAGTAACAAAAAAACTCTCAGATTTATTTGACACTATAGAAGTTGACTTAAAAGCTCCTCTAACCAATTGGAAGAAAACCAAGGCGGAATTACTCTCAGGTGAAGAGGAGTGAGATTTATTGACTCAAATATTTTCATTCATGCTTGGTTAAAACCAAAGCGGAAACTCAATCCGCAAGAGAAAGCTATGAAGGAGAACTCAAAGAAAATATTATTAAGAGTTGAAAATGGGGAACCGGTGGTCACGAGCATAATACACATTAGTGAAATTGCGAATATTTTGGAATCAAAACTTAACGTGGAAAAGTCTATTGAATATATCGAAGCGATACTCTCATATAGCAATATAAGAGTGGCTGATGTTAGCTTTAAAGATTTCATTTTGGCAATTGACGTTGCTAGGGAGTATAAGATTGGTTTAGTAGACGCTGTTGCATTAGTTATTATGAAAAAGATGGGGTTAAATGAGATCTACACTCAGGACAGTGATTTTAGGAAAACTTGGGTTAAAATTGTGAATACATAAGACTGTTTTTTAATAAAAACATCAAAAACTAGTCATTTATAGGTTTATAGAAGTATTTTTTGGCCTTTTTGGTTTTCTTTTTTTAAGTTGTATATATAGCTCATATATACCCTAAATTTAGAATATTGGTAGGGTCATTAAAATATTGGGTAAATTGAAATAATGAAAAATAATTTTTCATCTTTTAAGATCTTTGGTGAAAAAAATGGTAGGATATAAAGAAAAAATATTAAGCATGGATCCAAAACAAATCAACAGCGAAGTAGTCAAAGAAATGG
This sequence comes from Candidatus Njordarchaeota archaeon, assembly GCA_029855985.1. The sequence continues at coordinate 3,184 of JAGSHR010000147.1, read as the reverse complement.
CAAAAGCTGCTAAAATACAGTTATCACCATTCTTTAACCCATCATCAATAGCGCTCGTTGGAGCGTCACGAAAGAAGAACTCAGTGGGATGGGTAATATTCAAAACGTTAATAGACAACGTAAGAGCGGGAATACTAAAGGCAAAGGTCTACGGGGTAAATGTAAAAGGAGGAGAACTGTTTGGAGAACCACTATACAGATCACTATCAGAGATAAGGGGAATGATAGAACACGTAATAATTGCAGTCCCTGCAAAATTTGTCCCACAGATCGTCGATGAGGCTGGAAGAAAAGGGGCAAAAGTTGTTACAATAATATCATCGGGGTTCTCAGAAGTCGGAAACGTAGAACTAGAACAGCAAGTACTCGAAACGGCGAGAAAATATGATATAAGAATCATTGGACCAAATGGATTAGGTGTATTGGACTTATACACGGGTGTTGACACACTTTTCATACCAAAATACAAGGAAGTCGACGAAGGTAAACTGATGCTCTCAACACCTAGACCACCAAAAGGATTCATAACATTCCTATCGCAGAGCGGCGCCTTAGGAGCAGCAGTACTTGACTACATGTATGGGGAAAAAATGGGACTAAGCAAGTTCATAAGCGCGGGAAACAAAATTGATGTCGATGAAATAGATATACTCTTATATTCTCTAGAGGACCCTACAACCCGGGTTATCATGATGTACATCGAGGGGGTCAAAAGCAGGGGAGACGTACTTGTGAAAGTTGGCAAATACATTGCAAGAGAAAAACCAATAGTAGTACTAAAGGGGGGAAGAACATCAGCTGGAGCAAGAGCAGCAGCAAGCCACACAGCGTCAATAGCTGGAAACGAAAGAATATACAGAGCGGCATTCCACGAGATGGGAGCAATATTCACAGACGACTTAACACAATTCCTAGATACAGCGAAAGCCCTTGCATTCCAACCACCAGCAGCGGGAAACAACATAGCCATAGTAACAAACGGTGGAGGAGCAGGTATTCTAGCAGCAGATAGGGCCGAAAAAGCAGGCTTAAAAGTTCTTCCACTACCAGATAGAGTTATGAGTGAGCTAAAAGAATACGTGAGGGACGGTACAATTACACCAATAGCAACCTTCGCGAATCCAGTTGACCTTAGCGGTATCGCCACAGTAGAAGCATATTTGGCAACAATTGAGACATTATTAGAGGAACCCACAATACAGGGACTAGTCATTATTGCAATACACCAAACACCAAATCTAATCGCTAGAGCACCAGAAAAAATTGCGAGGATCGTGAATAGATACAAGAAGCCAGTAACAGTAGTTGACATAGGGGGAGCAGAAATGGCTCTTTGGACGAGAAGCGAATTCGATAAGTACGGTTTACCATCGTATCCAACACCAGAACGCGCAGTATGTGCTCTAAGAAGCCTAGTTGAATACGGGGTTTGGTTAACAAAGGAAGGATTATTCGAAAAATATATAGAATCATGGGAGAGACCAAAACTAGAATTACCACCACAAATAGCGGTAGCCGCGACAACACCAAGAACCCATGCGTGAAAAATTTAGATTATGATGAATTTTTTCCATTAAATTTTGTTTTTCAGCGGATATTTGATCCTTGTTCGCCAATATTTATTAGTGGGTTCTTTTGTCGTTAATTATTTCTTTCTAAGGAAATTAATTGGGAAGCGAAAAACCAAAGATTTATATAACTTGAAGGTATATACGATTAATAAGAAAACACTGAAATATTATGGTTATTGCATTAATCTTTTGGCTCGTTTTTGACACCTTTGAGCAAACAACTTATAGAATTGAAGAAAATGTTAACAGAAGATTTCGAACCCCCGAAGCAAAAAATAGAAATAGCAATCCCAAAGGGATGGAGCCTTCACGTAAACGGAAGAAAAGATCACGTTTTCCTCGTGGATCCTAACGGTGAGAAAATAATATTCCTCCTAGATAACATACCTTACCTATGCGTAACAAACGTTTTAGTATACATAACATACCAGTTAACCAACTTCATGAAAATAAACGATATAACAATCGATAACATAAAAATAGAGCACCACTCAAACGTAAGCATCGACTTCAAAATAAAAAGCGAACAAAAAACATTCAACGGTAAAATCAGATTAACCGAGATAAACGGCAACCTAAAACTAATAGGAATACTAACAGAGAGCCACGAAAAACCAGACATAGACCTAGCAATAGAACTTCTAGGCTTGAATTAGATAAATATTTTCAAAGTTAACTCTATAAAAAACATTATTTTATAATTTTATTTCTCTGATGCCCCTCGTAAATTTCACGTTAGTTTTGTTAGCTTATACAATTTAAGATCGCCTTGAGTTTCCTATTTCTCAATAAACCCCATAACTAATTTAATATGTAATTGCCTTCATATATTTGTGTAATTCAGTTGAAAATGGTGTTTGACGATGAAGCTTTGGGATATAATTGAAGCCAAAAAAGGTGTTATACTAGATATAGAAGGTGTGTTGGTATCAAATCTAGAAACCGGAGAGATCTATGGCGAGTCACTAAAATTCATGAAAAAGCTAGAAAAGGAAGGTAAAGAATTTGTTCTGTTAACCAACTTAGCTAGAATATCAAGCATAAGAGTCGCTGAAATATTAAAGGAATTGGAGTTTAATATGGTAACAGAAGAAAAAATTATCAATCCAACAAAGGCAGCCATAGGACAAATTCTAGAGAAAAAGTTTGACAAACCGATAAGAGTCTTTTTAATAAGTGAGGGAGGTCATATTGAAAACTTGGCACTCTATCCATGGATAAAGCTAGCTAGAAGTCCACCAATAGATGCAATACTCCTTGGTGCCAGTAGAAACCTGACATACAATGAACTCAACTTTGCTTTTAGATTATTCAAAGAAGGGGTTCCCTTAATTGTTTTAGGTGGAGATCTAACATCAGAAGGTAAGTTCCTTGATGACGAAGGAGAATACCTAATGGAGGGCGCCTTCGCTAAGGTTCTCGAGATCGCCGCAGGAAAAGATGCAAAATATGTCGGTAAACCATGCAAAGAAATGTTTTACGAAGCACTAGAGAAACTAGGATTAGAAATTAAAGATGCCGTAATGATAGGTGATTCATTCAATACCGACGTGATAGGAGCCTCTCGATTAGGAATCGACACAATATGGGTTATAAGAAGCCAAATTGATATT
>JAGSHR010000064.1 GCA_029855985.1 Candidatus Njordarchaeota archaeon | reverse complement strand
TTAAAAGCCTTACCCCTTGAAATCATATCACCTGCTTCAATGTTCCGGTATCTATCTCCACGTCAACTTAGCTATAAATTCAATTTTGTACTTGTTAAATTTGATTAGTTAATTGACTATTAAATCAATGATTGTTAGATTTAGCTTGTCTGAGTTAGTTTTTTTATTGTATAGGTTTTTACCTTTAATATTGAATTTACTTTCTTTTTATTTAGTGTTATTTGGTTAAGTCTTGTTTCAGTTTTGGTAACTTTAGCGTTTTTCCCACCCCTTTGAACAACGGTGTCCATCTTTGAGAGTGAGATATGGGTATAGGTTAAGGTTAAATAAGGGTAAACTGGTTTTATACTCGCTTGTAAGATTTGGTTCAACAACAGTGTTAACGTTCACAGCACTAACATCGTATTACTTCTACGGCGAGTTTTTAAAAGTAAATCCCGTTGTAAATGGTGTTTCGCACTTCATGAGCCGATTAATGATGGCAGTAATGGGATTCGTTTTTGGATATTACAGTGATCGATTAATGCTAACTAATGGTAACGCCAGAAAGCTCTTCATATTACTTGGTTCTGCTTCGCTATCTTTGAGTTTCTACATGCTTTACCACCCAATAACTGAGAGCTTAGCGGGAAACGAATTGTTAATATCGCTTTACCTATTCTTTTGGGCGGGTTTGTTAGGTGCTTCATACTCTGCTCTAATAGTTCCCTATCAAGCTTGGATGCCTGAATTAACTGTTGAAAGCCAAAGGCCACTAGTATCATTTCTACAGAACGTTTTTAACATGATGGGTGACGGTTTAGGTGCAGTTTTAGCATTTTTATTAATGGACACTTTCACGATGAATAAGACGCTCTTCTACTCTGTGATAAGCTACATTGCAATTGGGCAAATTATATTATACGTTTTACTCCTCTTGCTTGTGCATGGTGGACCAGGCAAAGTCGAAGATTCTATCGATATTGCAAGAGACGCACGCTTAGTTTTAAATGATGAATCCTTCATTACATGGGAGTCTTCTAGAGCGATAACTTCCGCTTCAAGCATAATGTTTACCGCAATGGTAGTATACCTGATTATTGACTTCTTTAAGCTGATAGAACCAAGTAACATGCCATTGTTGATTGGAGTAGCATTAGTGATCATCATCTTTTCTGCAAGTGTGCTACAGATTTCAAAGAAGTACAGTATACTGAAGATAATTTTCTATAACTCGATAATCTTCAGTATGGGGCTATTGTCAATTTTCCTCGTTAGCAATATTGATTTCTTGGTTAATGCGTCCATCGGAACCATTGTCCTAACAGTGGTTGGCATAGGGTTAGCCGGTTACTGGCTGTTCGTATACGCAGTATTAGCGAACATAATTGAGGAAAGCACAAAGCGCTATAAGAAAATCCTAGCTGGAACCTACACGGGATTAGACAACATAAACACTAGCATAGCAGAGGCTCTAGGCTACCTAGCATTGGGAATCACACAGCAATATCTATCAATTGCAAATAACACTTGGGCATTCATTGCAGGTTTAATTGCGATATTCAACATAGTACCCCTCAGCAAACTTGTAAATAGCACCCTGAAAAATAAGTTCTCAAGAAATGGAAGCATAAGATGATTTTATTGTTTCATGTTTAGGGGCAACTATGGTTATTCCTTTTTTCATTTCTCTATTTATTTTTCTTACGCTTGGCTGTATTGTCCCCTCTAATTTTATTGATTTCATTGACCCTTGATAAGGTTTTAATCATTGAAAACTTTTGTTTTATTAAGATCCAGTTTTTCGTGGTGGCTTTTTATGTTAGTTTTTGCTGTTTATGGGCACAAGAATTCTGGTAAGACGAGTTTGATTGTTAATTTGATTAATTTGCTTAAAGATAGGGGTTACAGCATCGGTGTAATTAAAGGCATTCACCATGATGATTTTTTCGTTGACGTAGAGGGAAAAGATACTTGGCGGTTTAAGGAGATGGGTGCTAGATTAGTTGTAGGTATCTCGGGTAAGAAAACATTTATGGTTTGGGACAACGAGAAGGAAAAGAAATACTACCTGCAGAGAATTCTCGATTGCATAAGTGAAGGTAATTGGAGTCTCGATGTTTTATTTTTGGAGGGATTAATGGAGGAAACAAAAAAGCTCCCAGGAATTTTTAAGATTGTTTTACTCTTAGAGAGCGAAACAGGAGAGGATTTCGGTGTTGATAATATGGAGAATGTTTTGTTTGTTGGGAGACTAATTAGGGACGGAGAGATCATCACGGAGAACTTAGAAAAAATTTTTAAAATGGTTTTAGAATTGCTGGATGAGAAGGACACTACATGAAGTCATCGCTATATCCGTCGAAATCATCTAGCTCATCACTGTATTCGTCATCGTAGTATTCGTCCGCGGACGCAAAATCATCATACGCTAGGAAATCGTCTGTTGATTCGTCTTCCTTCTTAGTTTTCTTCTTCTTTTTCTTCTCTTTTTTCGAGTTTTTCTTTTTTCTCCTCAGTATCATTTTTTTCACCTCCAATGCTCTCGTTTCCACTGATTATAGCATTTTCTTTTGTTTCTGTTTCTTGTTTTACGGGTTTAGGTTCAATTAGTGTTTTGCTTAGTTCCTCTAACCAGTCTGTATAGTACTTGGATACCTCTTTTAGTTTCTCGTTGAACGTGTTAAGTAATTCTGTTTCAGCTTTACCTCCCGCACGTCTCTCAAAGGCTAGAGCGGTTAATGCCCCAAAACTTGCGGAGGAAAAAGCCAATAAGAGTATCAAGAAGTATGCTTTTAGTGCCGAAGCGACGTCAAAGTTTGTTACTTGAAGTAGGTCTACAAGTAACCAGAGTAAAACAACCAAGTTACCGTATCCAAATATGCTCTTAATTATTCTCCTGAAGAAGTACGCTGGGTAATCCATTACCATGTTTTTTGGGTTGAATTCTCGAAATCTGCTGCCCTCTAGAATATATATGCTTACCGCTATGGGCGTGATAATGAATGAGGATATTGCCGCAATCACCATTGCTAATATGAAGCTTGTGATTATTTCCCTAATGCTAGAACCGACTAAGCCAAAGTATTTTATTATCAATAGAAGGGCTAGGAAGTTGAACGATATTAAGAGTTGGAAGAGGAATACGAATCCCGAGCTCCTCTTGAAGTGTTTCTCGAACCGTTCTGGGAGTTCAATGATTTCAACGTTCATTTTTCCTTTACCTTTGACTTCTGAAGCCCCAATGTTAACCAAGAAGCCTCCTAGCCTTGGGGCAATGAAGTTAATAGCGAGTACAATAACTAGAAAGTAGAGTATCCCGAAAAGGATGAAGCTTGCGTTTAGGAAATATGCAGATAAAACAAAGGTAACAATGGAGAACAAAACAAGGGGATTGGTGATAATCTCTTTTAAAGCGCTCATAACTAACACGTTTAAAAACGAACTTTGATAGGTTTCTAATTATATTAATTAATCTGTTGGATTTAAACATGACTATTC
>JAGSHR010000029.1 GCA_029855985.1 Candidatus Njordarchaeota archaeon | reverse complement strand
TTTTTGTCTAAATTTAGACAAAAATTTTAATTTTTAAACAAGTTAATAGCGGGTTTTAATGGTTTCTAGTTGCAATAAATTTTCTAAGTTCGATTTTGGTTTAGAAAAAATTGTTGCTTCTATTATTATTTGTTTTTTAGTAGTGTTAGGCTGTTTAATGCTAGTGCTATTGTTAGTCCGTCATCACCTAGGACTGCCTCCCATAGTGTTATGTACCCTAGGATTCCCAGGATTATTAGGGATAATTTCAAAGCTATTGTTGCCATTAGATTTGTTTTTTGTTTTCTCATTACCTTTTTCCCTATTTGTATAATGTCTATAATTTTGTCAATCTTTTCGTTGAGAATTACAATGTCAGCTGACTCTATGGCAATATCGTTTCCCAATTTCGAGATAGCTACTCCTACATTTGCTTCTGCTAGTGCTGGCGCATCATTGACACCGTCACCAACCATGATTACCTTTCCTTCCTTCCTGAATTTTCTAATCCATTCTAGTTTTTCTTCCGGTTTTAACTCAGCATAGAACTCGTCCACTCCTATTTCTTCAGCCACTTTTTTCACTGATTCCTCTTTGTCTCCCGATAAAATCACTGTTTTGTAGCCCATTTCTCGAAGCTTTTGGATTACTTGTTTTGTTTCTCTTCTAGGTTCGTCACTGAACACTAATTGAGCTGCTAGTTTGTCGTTTATCGCTACTAGTGCCATCATTTTGTTCTCGTGTTCCTCCATGTTTAGAAGACCGTTTACTTTGACTCCATTCTTTATCAAGAGACTTGGTTTTCCTATTACTATTGTTTTGCTTCCTATCACCCCAATTATTCCTTCCCCTAAGTGCTCTTCCACATTGTCAGGTTCCACCGTTGCGATTTTCCTTCTCTCTGCCTCGCGCGTTATAGCCACCGCCAATGGGTGCGTTGAAAACCGCTCAATGCTCGCAACCATCTTTAAAACCTCTTCTTCGCTTACACCATTAAAAGTTCTTATCTCTGATAACGCTAATTCACCAATTGTCAATGTTCCAGTTTTATCGAAGGCAACAATTTTTGAGGTGTTAACCTCCTCAAAGTAAATCGAACCCTTCACTATTATCCCTTGCCTCATCGCCTTTATAAGGCCTATAAGCGATGTTAATGGAACAGATATCAAAAACGCGCTTGGGCACCCTATTACCAATATTGTAATAGCTCTGTAAATCCACGTTTTAGGTTCTCCACCAATCGTGAGTAACGGTATTATCGCAATCGCTAAAGCAAGAGCGATAATAAACGGAGTGTAAATCCTTGCAAATTTCTGAACTAATCCCTCGACCCGAGCTTTTCTTTCTTTAGATTCAAGAACTAGCTTTAGTATTTTCCTAACCATGAATTCTTCAGGGGGCTTCGTGACTTTTATTATTATTGGGTTCCCAAGGTTTATTGAACCACTGAAAACTTCACTTCCAGCGCTTTTTTCAATTGGGATTGATTCTCCTGTTAAGTTTGCTTCATCAACTAGTGTTTTTCCCTCCACTATTACACCGTCCACTGGTATCATTTCTCCCTTCCTGACAACCACTAAGTCCCCAATCGAACACTCCTCTACTGGAACTTCAACCAATTTTTCTTCTTTTTTTACAATGACCTTTTTGGGCATAGTATCCATGAGTTTCCTAACAGCGTCTCGGACTCTATCTGTTGTTTTTTCCTCGATAGTTTCAGCGAGGTTATACAGCCATAATACGAGACCTGCTTCAAGATGAGATCCTATAAGGAAGGCGGATACACTCGCGGTAAACATTAGCGTGCTTATTGAAAAAGGGTTTTCCATAAACGTTTCTTTCAACTCGTAAATCACGGGAATAATGTTCAACGAAACAATAGCCACATATAGGTATAGTGATGGAAAACTAATGTTTAATATTGATCCAATAATTGCAAATGATAGAATGGGTGTTGATAATATTAGGGCCCATTTCCTTAAAGGACCTTCCTCGTGGTCGTGATGATTCAATTTTAACACCTACTTTTTATGATTATTAATC
>JAGSHR010000205.1 GCA_029855985.1 Candidatus Njordarchaeota archaeon | reverse complement strand
TTTGTATGTTATTGTGGTCGCCCTTTAGGGAAACCCGTTAATGTTAACGAGAAAGAGGCTGTGTTCAAGTGTAATCATTGTGGGAAGGAGGTTCGTATTCCCAAGGATGTTTATTTTAAGGTTAAGAGTTAGTAGGTTGGTTTGTTTCTTTTATTCGCTTGGTGTGAGGTGTTCTAGTGCGTAGTAGATTTCCCTTGTCGCGTAATATAGTGATACGATTGCTATCATTATTAGCGCTATGAATGTTAAAAGTTCATTTTTCTCTATTGCTAGGTTTTTTGTTGACGCGTTGTAAATCAGGTATATCATGGCTAACAGTGTTATGATCAGTGAGGATAACAGAAATACCAATCCTCTTGGTAAGTAGGCTTTTCTCCAACCAATTATTGATATTGATTCTATTATGTTTCTTGTTGATAGGATTATAAAGGCTATTATTACCAAGAGGATGGTTATTGTTATTATTAGGTAGCCCGTTGGGCTAATTGTTACTTGCTTCAATTCTAACAATTTTCCCCACCCCCTCAAATATTAGGTTTTCTTCCAATAAATTTTTACCGAGTGCATTTTGAACTAGTCTTCTCATTTCGTATAACACTTTACATAGTTGAATTATGTAAAGATCACTGGGGATACTTTTTGGAATAACTAGCTCCACCTTGTTTTCATCTTCATCAAACTTGATTACATTGTGGAACTCTATGTCGGATCTAGCAAGATTTGTTGCGGATTCTAACAATATCCAAAAAACATCTTTACCAAGTGATTCCGAGATTTTTTCGTACAATTTGTTTACCACGAAAGTTAGTAATCGGAAGCCTATTTCTGATGTTATGAACAAATCTGATAGCCTAGCGTATTCGAAGAATTTGCTCGTTAAAAAAAACGAGAATAATTTTTCTTCAAATTCACTGATTAGATCATCTGGGATTATGCCGAGCTCTAATTCTTCTTCTGACAGGTGGTCCAGTACCAATCTTGTGAACATTCCGAAGATTATCCTTAGGACCTCCTGTAACTCGTCGATCAAGTGGGGGTTAACCTCTGCGTACACCATGTATGCAATTACTTTATCGTCGCCCCCTATTAATAACAAAATGTTTCCTATGTTGTGAAATCTCGACCTGTAACCCTTTACTGTCGAATCAGAAGCTATAACGAATTCTTTATCCATTGAGGCGAACGCTGATACGTATCCCGAGATCAAAGCAGGGTCTTTCCCTAAACTACCCGCTGTATATAACACAGAACCATCGGACTTTTGGACAACCAACGCATGCAAGTACCCGTATCTGAACATCGTTGAATCCCTCACTAGTGTTTCCAAGTTTCCCAATTTTGTTGTAGCCTACTCTAGTTTCTTTAATTGGGCAAGATACATTTCAAATAATTCTTGAGATGTTGTTGCGTCTTCAGGTCCTTTATCATCTCTCCATCGGATGAACCGTGGGAACCTTATCGCTATGCCCGCTTCCCTCTTCAGTTTTTCTTTAACTAGTTTCCATGCTGCCTTATGCACCGGTGATAATGTTAATTCGGCTCCTAAAACCTCTATAACTAATTTCGGTTCTATCCAAACGTCTGGTTCCATGTCTGTGACAACATTTTTTGGCTTTCTTTCTGTTACATATTCCTTTAATTTTAAAGGTATCTCCGCTAAGTCACTGTCCGTGAAACCTGAACCAACTTTACACACACTTTCAAAGGTGTAATCCTCCGAGTTATATGATGCCACTAATAGCGCCCCATATGTTCCAGCTCTCCTCCCTGTGCCTTTGAATGCTCCAATTACCACAAGATCTACTGTGTCAGTCATTTCGGACTTATAGTCACGTTTATATTTGATCCATAGCCATCCTCTTGCACCAGCTTGGTATACTGCATCGCTTGATAGTGATTTTATGACTAGTCCCTCGCATCCATCCTCGATTGCTTTGTAGAAGAATTTCTCTAACTCCTCAACGTTGTCCGTTATTATATAGGTTGCTATTTTTAAAACGTCGTTTTCGATAATCATTGATTCTAATATTCTTCTCCTTTCCATTTGGTTTTTTTCCAGTAATTCTTCACCATCCTTGTATATAGCGTCGAAGAGGAATACTTTTACTGGAAGTTCTTCCATTATCTTGTCTATATCGTATTTTCTCTTCCTCCTCATAAGCTCTTGGAATGGTTTCATTTCGCCTGTTTCAGGGTCTATCGCTACTATTTCCCCCTCAACTATCGCTTCTCTTGCATTTATATACTTTCTGGCGGCTTCAACAACGTCCGGGTATTGGGATGTTATGTTTTCCAATCTCCTTGAAAATATAAGTATCTCATCACCCCTCTTGTGTATCTGCGCTCTCTCCCCATCATACTTGTATTCGGCGAGGGCTTTCCCCCCCGCTTTCTCAAGTATTTCTTTTGGATCCGATAAACGCTCAGCGAGCATAGGTCTTACTGGTATCCCTGGTTGGACTTTAACCTTAAGTATACCTTCTAACCCCTCCTTCGCAAGTGTTTTTGCGATGAATCCCAAGTCGGGTCTCCTGTTGAATGCCTTCTCTATCGGTTCTCTTCTGTAACGGTCTCCCAGAAATGCTTCAGCTAATGCATCGAGGATAATCATTTCCCCTACTCCCAGCCGCATTTTCCCTACTACAGTCCTCATTAGGTATCTAGCTTCTATGGGCTTTGCTACTACTAGCATTCCTATTAGTATTCTTAACTTAAGGTCTTGTGAACCTTCCCCTGAAGCCCTTGCTATTTTCAATAATCTTTCATACACGTCGGAGACCGTGAGTTCCTCAACCACGAGAGCGGCTGTCTTCTTCATTTTTACCGCTTGTTCCGCGGCTTTCCCAATATCCCCGAGGTCTTTATACAATTTTTCAACTTTGCTTAGGGGAACACCCGTTGCTTGGGATATTGCTCTTAGTGCTAGTTTTTCTGCTACCCCTAATTCTGGGAAATCTTCGTAATCGGGTCTTAATTTTCCCCAAGTTAAGTATACAACCTTATCGATATCTTCAACATCAGATTTTCGAAAAAGTTCAGCTAGAACTTTCGTCATTTCTATTTTTCCAGAGAGAACCTCAAGTTTACTATAATATTTACATAGCTCTTCATATAACATTACTATTCCCTATGAAAAAAATAATTTTAATTCGACAATTAACTTTTAGAATATTATTTAAATTAAAAAATTTCGAAAAATAACGAACGCCGTACAAACTTCATTAAATAGAAATTCCTAATTATTAGTTTGACAAGACAATGAAAAACTCAAAATCCACATACTTTAAAAAAATATGCGTGCCAACTCTATAGAAAACGGGCACAAGTAAACGGAGATTTTAATAATGAAAAATAATGAGGATCTCAATCCAGATAAAATAAAAGGCATTCCTTGGCATACTCTCGAAGCCAAAGAAGTTCTCAGAGTATTGGATACATCCGAAGAGGGATTAAGCGAAAAAGAAGCTGAAAACCGTCTAGCTATGTTTGGTTATAACCGTTTAGAGGAATATAAAACAAAACCAAAAGTAGAAATTTTCATAGATCAATTTAAAGACTTTGTGGTTGGTATCCTTATAGTGGCAGCCATCATTTCATTATTTATTGGGTTAAGTGAAAATAGTATATCAGAGATTTATGATTCAATATTAATAATTATTATTTTGATTGTGAATGCGCTAATTGGCACTTATCAAGAACTTAGGGCTGAAAAAGCAATAGTGTCCCTGAAGAAATATATAAAACTTATTGCTAAAGTTCGAAGAAACGGGAAACTAAAAGAAATAAGCTCAGAATTTCTCGTTCCAGGTGACATTGTCCTTTTGGATCCAGGATCAAAAGTTCCAGCCGACATGAGGTTGATTTTCTCATCGGATCTATACGTGGATGAATCCTTACTCACTGGTGAATCTCTACCAGTTGCAAAAGACGCTAATATTGTCCTAGATGAAGACACTGTTGTTAGTGATAGACTTAACATGGTTTATTCGGGTACTGTTGTAACGCATGGTCACGGTGTAGGGGTTGTTGTTGCAACGGGTTCTGAATCAGAGTTTGGTAAAATAGCTAAACTTATAAGAGAAATCGAGGTTCCTGAGACACCCATCAAGGCTAAAACAAAACAGTTAGGTAAGCAGATAAGTATAATCTTCGTGTTAATTATTACCTTTGTCTTCTTCCAAGGATTATTATTACTAAATGATATCTTATTAACCCTAATGACCGCTGTGAGTTTGGCGGTTGCTGCTGTACCAGAAGGCCTCCCCGTTTTTATAACGCTTATATTAGCACTAAGTGCTCTTGAAATGGCCAAAAAGAATGCCATCGTGAGAAATCTTCAAGCTGTTGAAACCCTTGGTTCAACATCTGTCATTTGCACAGATAAAACAGGCACATTAACTGAAAATCAAATGACAGTTGTGAGAATCGTTACCTACGGAAAAGATCTCGAAGTTACAGGCAGCGGTTATAGACCAGAAGGCAATTTCCTTCTTAACAATAAGGTAATTGATCCTAGCGAACATGATGACATTGTTAAACTAATTGAAACAGGAGTTATGTGCAACAGAAGTGAAATAACAAAAGAAAATGATGAATATAAGGTTGTTGGAGACCCCCTAGAAGGGGCATTATTGGTTCTCGCCGAAAAGGCCTTGGGAGCCGGCGTAATTGATAAACTAAAGCGCAAGTATGTTTATGCCCATGAAATCCCCTTCACGTCTGCGAGAAAGAGAATGTCGATCTCCTATTTGGATAATGAAGGAAACCTAGTGAGTTTCGTTAAGGGCTCCCCCGAGATAATCATAGAGCTTTCGAAGAAAATCTTAGTGGATGGAGAAATACGTGATTTAACTGATGAGCACAGAGAATATTTCAATAGAAAAGTGGAAGAATTGGCTAAGAGTGCATTAAGAACTCTGGCATTAGCGTTTAAGATAACCAAACCTGTTAAGGAAGACATTCAGTCTATGTTAAATGAGGAAACTTTAGAGAGCGACCTTGTCTTAATTGGTATCGTAGGAATGATTGACCCTCCACGTAGAGATGCAAAGGAGTTTATAGAAAAAGCGAAAAAAGCGGGTATCAACGTTGTAATGGTTACAGGCGACCATGCATTAACCGCTTTAGCAATCGGAAAAGAAATTGGAATAGTTGAGGACATGAACGAGGAAAATGTTATTCATGGTAGAGAACTCGATAAAATGGGTGAAGATGAGTTAGTTGAGAAAATAGACAATGTTAAAATCTTCGCACGTGTTTCCCCTGAGGGAAAAGTGAAAATCGTTAAAGCATTTAAGAGGAAAGGTAAGATTACCGCTATGACTGGTGATGGTATAAATGATGCCCCCGCATTAAAACTAGCGGATGTCGGGGTTGCGATGGGTAAAAGGGGGTCAGATGTCGCCAGGGAGGCAGCGGATTTAATACTTGTCGACGAGAAATTTCCAACAATAGTGAAGGCGATTGAAGTTGGTCGCGTGATATACGATAATATTAGGAAAACGGTTGCATATTTGCTGTCATCTAATATAGCTGAAGTTATGATAATCTTCTTAGCTTTCCTGTTTAACTGGCCTCTCGCGATGTTACCTATACAGATTCTTTGGCTCAACCTTGTTAGCGATGGAGTCCCTGCTCTAGGACTTTGTGTTGATCCTCCTGAGTCAGATGTAATGAAACGTCCCCCGAGGGATCCAAAGGAGCCTATTCTCAGGCGGTTTGATTTTATGAGGATAACGTATATCGCAGCGGTAATCACGGTTCTTTCACTCATAATATACGGAACTTACCTTAATGTTGACTTGGCTTACGCTAGAACAATGGTATTCTCTTTCTTTGTTTTTGCTGAATTGTTTAACTCCATTGCAATGCGAACAGAGAAGGAAAGCGTGTTTAAAGTTGGCATTTTTTCAAACAAGTTACTCATCGTGTCAATATTAGTAGGTTTTGTACTACAATTTGCTCTAATATATGTTCCATTTCTAGACTTTATCTTCAGATTAGAGGAACTAAAGTTAGAGGATTTACTTTTGGCAATTGCGGCTTCATCATTGATTCTCATTTTTGAGGAAATAAGAAAAGCAATTTACAGGGTTAGGAATCGTTTATAAAGCCCCCTTTTTCAATTTTTCAAATCATTAATCATTTTTTTCTAAGTAGAACCCAACGAGTTCTCCTAAGAATTCAACGTGAATAACATACTTTGGATCTTTTAAGTTTACGGGTTGCTCTACTGGTCTAGCGAGTTTCATTATAACTTCTGATCTATTTTGTATTAGCCCTCGGGTTTTCAACGTTAAACGCCAATCGTCATCTATTATTTTAGCATAGTGTTCCATAACCTTAATAAGTTCCTCAATGCTATTTTCTACAAGAAAATCTAAGAATCTAATCTTGTTTACATAGAGAAAATCTTGGTTCTGTATCCACGTTTCGAATTCTTCCTTCAACCTTGATTTGAATTTTTCTTCGCCCAATATTTCTATGTTATCTCTGTACTCTCTAAGATCAACGACGATTATCCCCTTTAGCCCACTGGGGGCCACCAACATTTTTGCTTTTTCTAAGAACTTGAATTCTCTGGATAACCTATTGAGGAACCGTCTTACCTCATATTTGGCGTCGAATGTTGCATCATATGGGACAATATTGTATGTTATCAGTAAGCCTTCCAACCTTTTCCCTCCAAGTAATTTCTGAATTCTTTAGCGTTTTTGACCATGTTAACGTTGTTGAACATTACGAATACTTCCTTTGCTCCTTCTTCCTCGATTTTCTCTAATTTCTCGATTATTGACTCGTAGTCTCTTAAAGTGTAAGTGTATTTGTAATTTAAGTAGGGGATTCCGTGAAGCCTAAAATAATAGACTTCTTGGTGCGAAAGGGGATCGTGGTGGATGGGGTCTACTACATGTATAACAATATTAAAGCTTTTTGTAACACTGATTATTTCCTCTTTTTTGATTAGCCAGTCACCCCTTGGTTCCCAACCTAGCAGCGTTTTAATTTTTTCTTCCTCAAATTTACTCTTGAGGTATTCAAAGGTTTTTCTAAGATTCTCTATATTCGTTCGAGTTGGTTTAAATTTTGGTGGCGTCTGCGCAATCATTACTCTTGCGCTTAGTGTTCTCGCTATTTTTAACATTATCTCCCAGTATTCCTTTGTTTTTTCGTTTAGTTTAAAGGAACCTACCTTTCCTCTTAATTCTTCCTTATCTTTTCCATTGTATCTTCTCCAAGTTGGAGAATTCAACTCATGGGTTATTCCTTGGAAAACTTTGAAATTAAATATGAAGTGTTTTGGAGCTTTCTTTTTCCATTTTTCCACTGTTGTTAGTTTAGGGACATTATAAAATGTTCTTTGCACTTCTAACGTTGAAAAAGCTTCTAAGTGCTTATATGAAAATGTGCATACGCCTACATATATTTTCATTGAGATCCCTTTTAACGGTATTTTTGAAGCCCATCAACTATTAATTTTTATTTACGATTGTTTTAACTTTTCCAGAAACTAGTATGATTTTTCAATGACGCTAGTAGCGCTTATCAAGTAATAACAATTAGTTGTAGAGGTTCTTGTAAATGGGAGATAAAAGTAATGGAAACCTTACCACTAAGATACTTCTTTTGGCAATATACTCAACTGGAATAATAATTGGGGGAGGTATACTAGCCTTACCTTTCGTCGCGCTAGACAGCGGTATAATCTTTCTAATGCTAATTTTAACCGTTTTAGCTGCCGTATTCGTTGTTATCTATAACAGAATCCTAGAAAGCATATCATACAGTTTAAAGGATACCGGAGGAAAGGCAATTGGATTACAAACATACGATTATGCGCTCCTAAAATCCGGGCTTAAGAAGTGGGGCAAAATCGCTTTTACCATCGGAATAATCCTATATGTTTACCCAGCCGACATAGTTTACATACTTTACGGATTGAAATCCATCATTGAACTATCAAATTACTTAACAATCGAATCACCGATATTCATTGCGACCCTTTTAGCAACAGTTGTCTTCTTATTAGCATCGTATTATAGTTATTCCAGAAACTTCACCCCCTTAAGCGCGCTCTTAACAAAGTTATTTATGATGGCAATTATTTGGCTTATCTCAATCTCCATAGTACTATCAATTGGAGAATCCTTAAGAGTAATAACGGCTTCACTAGGCTTCACAATTTCAGTAATCGTTGGTGAATACTTCCCAGAGAGAATAAAGCATATAGAAATAATCGAAAAAAATGAGGGAACCGACTTTGAGATACTCCCAAGACACAAAGCACAAGCTATACTAACAGTCTTCAAGGTTACCTTAATTGTTCTAGTTCCCCTATTAGCTTTCTATTTGATATATACAAAGGTGGGTTTAGCCCAATCAGCTTCATTATTACCGAGATCAATCGTTTCTCTCGTCGACTCGTTTAGCGTGATCGTTTTCATGTATGTTGGTTCAGGGGTCTACAACATCTTGATTTACAAGTGGATCTTAGACAGGATCGATAGAGGGAAAAAAATCGTTTCACTAGGCGTAATAATCTCTCTAATTGTTTACATGATATTTACAGCAATCATACTCTTAGTTGTGGATGCAAGCATACTGGAGATCTCCGATATCAATAGGGAACATGCTTTCATAGCTTTATCTAGAAAACTTGCCTCAATAGGACTTTCAACAATGGCATACATAGTTATAGGGTTAGCATCGTTATTCGCACTAGTTTCGGTTTCCGTAGCTTATATTGGGTTTACCGACACTCTCTCCGAAAGACTTGAACTGGATTTAAAAGCAAACAGGGATTATACATGGTTAACCATTACACTAATAGTTTTCATCTCAACGACACTTTTAGAATTATTTAAAGTATCAAAAATTGCTACCGATGCTCTAGGTGTTGCAGGAAACGCTGGAGGCGGACTATTTCTTTTAATCATCCCATGGCTAATGGTTACCAAAAAAGATAAGGGGAAACCCCTCTACGCAATAATCTTCTTGGCTTTAATAACACTCGTGAATATTTTCATGCTATTTAGTGGTACAACCTTAGTAGCGCAAATATCCGCACTAATCGCCACAATTTTGGTCGTAATCTTTGGTTCACTAACTCTACTAGAATGGAGAAAACAAAACATTAAATAGCCCTTTATTTTCTACATGTTTTTATAAATGAGAGTAATATTCCCATTATACTATATATTTTATATCTTTTTAGTTAATGCACTTGGAAATCCCCCAACTTGGTAAATTTATAATTTTTGTATATTATTGATTTATGCCTATAATGCATCTCCATTTGCAATGTTCCCGTTTATAGCGAAGTGGTGTTGTTAGAATGTCGGAGGAAAAGAATCAGCAACCTTTGCTGAAGATTGAAAACTTGAGTTTTAAGTACTTTAAGGGAGAAGACCTCGTATTGAAAAATATAAACTTAGAGTTGCATGAGGGTGAATTCGTTCTTCTCATTGGACCAAGCGGTTGCGGTAAAAGCACTCTGATCAATACAATAAATGGATTAATTCCCCATGTTATTCGAGGAATTCGCAAAGGAAAAGTATTATTAGAAGGAAAAGACGTTAGAGACCTCGAGCTAAAGGATATTTCCACAATTGTTGGTACTGTTTTTCAGGACCCTGAGACGCAATTCTTTACTTTAACTGTCTTGGAGGAACTTGCTTTTGGACCTGAAAACTTGAGATTGCCAGTTGAGGAAATTGAGAAACGAATTGATTTCGCCGTTAAAGCAACTGGTATCCAGGATTTACTGAAGAAGGATCTGATGAGTTTGTCTGGTGGCCAAAAGCAAAGGGTTGCGATTGCTTCTGCTCTAACAATGATGCCTAAAATTTTGATTCTGGATGAACCTACAACCAATCTTGATCCAAAGGGAGCTGCTGAGGTTCTAAAAACTATCAAAAAGTTAAGAGATGAGACAAACATGTTGATTATTTTGATAGAGCATAAATTGGAGGAAGTCTCTCGTTATGCCGATAAGGTAATTGTGATGAATAATGGTGAAATCATTGCTTTTGGTGATGTAAGGGATGTGTACTCTAATCCACAACTTCTATATGATTTAGGTATAAGACCCCCTTGGAGTGCTGAAACCATAATTGAACTAAAGAAACTTGGATTGTTGCCTAGTGATGTTCCGATACCTGTTTCTCCAGAGGAGGCAAGCGAGATACTGGCTAAAGCGGTCTCCAAGGTTAACAATAGTATCAATGCAAACGACTTTGACTTTGTTAAAAGAGACCTTGAGTACTATGAGAAATTGAGTGAAAAGGACCCTGTCATTGAGATTGAGAATCTTTGGCATCAATATCCCGATGGAACAGTTGCTTTAAGGGGCATAAACCTAACAATTAGGGAGGGGGAATTTGTTGGTCTTATCGGTCAAAATGGTGCTGGTAAATCCACGCTACTTTTACACTTAATTGGTTTACTTAGACCCTCTCATGGAAGAATAAAAGTATTTGGTAAGGATATACATAAGACGTCCATTGCAGAGTTAGCTCAAAGTATTGGTTTGATTTTCCAGAATCCAGATTTGATGTTGTTCCAGAATACTGTTTGGTCCGAGATCGCGTTCGGACCCAAGAATATCGGTTTACCAAAGGATGAAATAAAGGAGAGAGTTGAGGAGGCATTGGAGATGATGAGGTTAGTAGGGTTTGAGAAGAGACATCCTAGGGCTTTGAGCAGGGGGCAAAGACACAGGGTTGCAGTTGCTTCAATTTTATCAATGAGACCGAAAATAATTATTGCAGATGAGCCGACAACAGGGCAGGACTATGGGGCTTCTAAGAAATACCTGGAGTTGTTACAGAGATTAAATGCCGCTGGAACTACTATTATTTTGGTGTCTCATAGTATGGATCTTGTCGCTAGGTATGCAAAGAGAGTGGTTGTTTTAAAGAAGGGTAAAATACTTATTGATGGTCCGACAAGGGAGGTTTATAGTAAAGAGAATATTTTGGCTGAAACTGATTTGTTTGCTCCCTATATTACCCGTATTGCTAAACCTCTTTATGATCATGGTGCTCCTACAATCTTGACTTTGGAAGAGTTAATTGAAGTTTTTTCTAAGCTTGTTAAGGGGGAGATTGAGGAGGCGATTTAGATGATTGGAAAATTGCTGAGATCAACTTTCGTTGCACTTATCGTAGCCCCAATGACCTTGGTTATAATTCATGTTTTAGCTTTTTGGTTAGAATGGTTCCAATATGGAATACATCTAACATTGTATAATGGGTCTAGTTTGACGATTTATACCGTTGTGACTTGGTTGCTCTTTATGGCTACTCCCGCTTTCAAGTTCCATAATTTTATCTCAATTGTAGTGGCTTGGTTGTTCGCATGGTACATTGCTGCGGATTGGGTTAAGGATAGGCGCGTTGACCTAATTTCCCCATTTCTTGCAATGGGTGTTCTACTTCTATATTTGGCGGCTTGGAGGCATGCATCAATTATTCTGTATTTCCCAGAGTCGTTCACATTGTTTTTCGCTGCTTGGATAATGGGGGTCCTACTATCCGTTAGGGATAAGTTTAGGAAAAAGAAGACTTTCTTTGAACTTCTTGAGGAGCGTGGATTCAAGCTCAAGGCCGAAGAGAAGTATGGTGTTCAAATCCCAGTAAA
Source organism: Candidatus Njordarchaeota archaeon (assembly GCA_029855985.1). The sequence continues at coordinate 2,100 of JAGSHR010000205.1, read as the reverse complement.
ATGTAAACACTGTGGTGCGGTCATTCATAGTTATCCTAAGTATTGTTGGAATTGTGGGAGGGAATTATAGGGGGTGTCACAATGCCATGGTTTACGCTCAATTTAACGTATATCGGTGAATTCTTCCCAATTATCGATCCTAATACACGGTTATTGATATCAGCTATAGTTGTTTTCTTGATTTTCCTAACGTTTATCCCAGGTTTAATTGCTTACTTTATCTTTAAGGTTATTGGTATCTCAGGTTTCAGGAGAATTTTTAGTTACGAAAGTCGAGATTCACTCGTGCACGATATGCACCCATTAACCAAGATCTTGTTTACTCTCTTCATAAGCGTGGGTGTGGCGGTAGCAGAGCAACTTTACACCTTACTATTCCTTTTCGCTTTAACACTGATCTTGTGGTATTACAGTAACCCTAGCAGCGATAGACTTAGACTAGTTACAATATTATTACTTACCCAGTGGTTATTAATCGGTTGGGGGCAAAGCTTCCTTAATCCCCGGTTTACATCTCTTTACCTAAATAGGATCTACACATTCCCCGATCCGATTAGAGCTTTTATGGGCATTACAGCGATTACACTTGAGGGGTTCCAGTACGGTTTATTCCAAGGAGTTAGGGTCGTCACCGCAATGAGCGCAGCCATACTTTTAATATCAACAACTCACCCAAGTCAAATCTTGTATGGATTAAAGTACTTTAAGTTCCCCATAGAGATAAACTTCATGATCGCAATAGTTTTAAGGAGTATTCCAGAGATATTGTCCAAGAGCACCCTAGTGTTAGCTGCTGAGAGGGCAAGGGGTTTAAGGATCGTGCCCCGTGCAACACCTAATATCTTTTCGCTAATTAGGGATTCAATTAGGGCTTTTGGAGTTGTCATCTTGGCGTTCATTCCAATTATTATTGAGTCTATTCGTGCGGGGCGGCAATTGGCTTTAGCTGCCAGTGTAAAGGCATTTAGAGCTTATAAGGATAGAACATATTACAATGTTATCCCATTAAGGGGAAGTGACAAGATATTGGCTGTGATTTTGGGTTTAAGCATTGTCTTTTTGGCAATTTACCCGTTCCTCACGTTTAGGTTTGCTTTCTTGCCTGCGCTTTAGGGAAGGAGAATATCGTATATATTAAATTTTTTTATAACCTTCTTTTCACACCTTATTTAAATTTAACTATCCACTGGATAGTTCTTTCTTTTTGTGATTATAATGGAAAAAAAGCCCATTAAAATTAAAAGGGATAACGTCCCCAAAGAGGACCCCCTTGGCATCCCCACACGTTGCCCATATTGTGGATCAACCGAATTGGAAATATATGACGATAAACTTGTATGCTTGTCCTGTGGAAGCATCATATACGAGGACATAATCGATACAGACTACGAACGCCGATTCTTCGATTCCTCCCAACTCAAAAATAAAAGAACCGTGTCAAGCGGAGAATTCATTAATTTGGATATTCACACCGTCCAACTAGGGGATGCAAATCAAAGTGTTAAATTTATACCCAAGGACGCAAAAACAAGGAACACTCTACTTGCCATGTCCATACTTAACGAATACGCTAACAAGTTAAATCTCTCTAAGGATGTTAAAAACATGGTTCTATACTATTTCAAAAAGCTGATAACGAAGAAGTCTATTAGGCGTGAACGCGTGGAACCCATCGTGGCAGCGCTAATATATATTACTTCTCGCCTAAGTGGTTTTCCAAGACCCCTAGATACCATTGTAAAAGTGAGTGGTCTTAAGAAAAAAGAAATAAACAAGGCATACAAGTTAATTAAGGAGACAATTGACATAAAGATTCCCGTACTTGACCCCGAGAGATTTATTTTAATGTTTGGAAGAGAATTGGGTCTCAGTGGTGAAACTATTCGTAAGGGTATTGAGATACTTAGAGAGGTTAAGAAGTCTGGTGTGAATATTGGAAGAGATCCTGCTGGTATCGCGGCTGCGGCTTTATATATTGCCACTAAATTGACAGGAGAAAAAAGAACACAAAAGAACATTGCAGATATAGCTGGCGTTACAGAGGTAACAGTTAGAAATAGATATCGTGAGATTCTTGAGAGACTAAAACTAGATTTGAAG
>JAGSHR010000159.1 GCA_029855985.1 Candidatus Njordarchaeota archaeon | reverse complement strand
GAGAAAAAGATAAACATCCAGTGTATATAGTCACAAAGTGACGCAAAAGATTTATTTTTATGTTGTTTTTGATGGCTTCTGTTATTGTTCTTGGTTTTTTGTTTCCTTCTCCCATGTAGACTGTTATCCATTTTGTTCCTTGTTTCATTGTTTTTGTCTTATTTTTGCCATGTTTCTTATTTCTTTTGGTTCTAGGTCTTTTATCCCGGTTTTGATTTTTATTATTGTTTTGCTTTCTTATCTCACCTGTTTACGAATACATGTTGCAAGTTGACATCTTACAGGTTTAACATCTTACAAGTTGACATATTGCAAGATCTCTAGAAAAGTTAATGAGTAAACTCAATGTTTGTTTAACTTTGAGGAAGAGTTTTTGGGTGTTAAATGACTTGTTTTAGTATGTTTTCTCCGTTTTCTAGGTCTTCTATTTTTATGGCGTTGTAGTTGAAGAATGTTCTTGTTGCTTTTATTCCTTTTTGTTTTAGTTTTTCCACTATTTCTTCTATTGGTGGTGGTTGTTTTTTGAGTTGTTTTGCTATGTCGTTTACGTCTATGTATAGGGGGATGTCTGCTCCTTCTATTAGCCATTTTAGGAATCTTTCCAGTGCGCGTTTGTTTCCTCTCTTTATTTCCGTGTTTTTTAGTGCGTTGAGCATTTCTTGGCAGAATTCTTCGTTTGCCAGTGTGCCGATCCATGTTGGTCCTATGTATTCTTTTTCTGGGTTTTGGAAGTTTGTTGCTTGTACTAGTCTTGATTTGTATGGGTTTTCTGGGTCGTATTCTAGGAATCCTATTTGTGTCCAGAATTTGTTTGCTTTTAGTTTTCCTTTTTGTACTCTCGCGATTATTTTTATGAATCCGTCGTATACGATTGCGAATAGTGGTTCTATGTTCTTTGAGAATATTGTGAATTCTTTTCCTATGGCGTATATTAGTGTTCTTGTTCCTATTTCTGGGCTGAATTTTGTTTTTTTAAGCCATGATGCGTATTTTCTCAGTGCTGATTCTCTTTGTTTTCCGTATAGTGGTGCTTGGTCTGTTGCCGAAGCGATTAGGAGACCGTTTTTTCCTTTTAGGTATTGTGCTGTTGTGGCTACGAAGGGCATTGGTGTTCCGTACGGGTCGAGTTCTATTATGTCTATGTGCTTCTTTATGTTTTCTTTTTCTCTCTTGTATTTGTGTAGTAGGTAGTTGTAGTCTTCGCAGTATATCTTCATTTCCCTTGGTTCCCCTATTTCCCTATGGTTGTATTTTAACAGTTCGCATGCTGTTTCGTCCACGTCGTTGATTATTACTTCGATTGGTATGTTTTTTTCTTTTACTAGCTCGTTGTATACGCGGAATCCCCTTATGCCTGTTCCAGCTAACCCCTCAATGTACACTATCTCGTCTTCCATCCCCATAATGTTTTTGTATGCTTGTATTGCGATTATTGTTATGTCCCTGTTTATCTCCATTCTCGGGTTGTACCACACTGGCAATGTTGACGGCAAGTAATCTGTTCTCTTTTTCTTGTAGTGTTTTGGGTCTGGCACGTATATTTCTGTTTTGTTTTCGCGGATTTTTCGCAGTATTATATCCGCTACTGTTCTTGTCTCCTCTAACAGTTCCACCAATATATCTCCCGTTTTTAGAGCTCTAGGTCTTCTAGTAGTTTTATTGCTTTATCAATCCATTGCCTTAGGTATTCGCAGTTTTCGGGTGAGAATCTTTCCCCTCCTACGTGGCATTCGTGGAGGTGCTCGCACCCTATGCAGGGGATGTCTTCTAGTAGCCCTCCGAGGATTTCTCTCTTTTTTAGGAGGACTGTTTTTGAGTTTCCGTCTCTCTCGTATTTTATCAGGTATAATTTGTTCAGGTATGTTAGTGCCTCGTCTATGTCTTTTTTCTTGTATTTTTTATTGAATTTCTTGTAAAGTTCGTCTAGTTTAACTCCTTTTGCATTATTTTTCTGTATTGTTGTCCATATTGATAAAATGGGTCCGTCTAGTTTGGGTAGTTTTTGTTGCTGAGCCATTTTCTTACTCCCCTAGAATCACAGAAGGGTTTCACTAAAAGTAGATTTAATGCACCGTATAGTATATAAATATAAAGGGAGGGGTGCCACATGATAAAAAATATTTTCTTAACTGGTCCTCCGGGAAGCGGTAAGACGAGTATATTGCTTGAAGTTGTTGAGATATTAAAACGCGAGGGGTTAAGAGTTTCGGGTATTACTTGCCCTGAGGTTAGAGAATCCGGGAGACGTGTTGGTTTCAAGATAGTGAATGTTTCTACTGGTGAAGAGGGAATTCTGGCTTGGATTAATCCTAGTTTTAAGGGTCCAAGAGTCGGGAGATACACGGTTAATTTACGCGATCTCGACGAGATTGGTTCTAAAATCATAGAGGAGAGCGTCGATTCCCCCGATGTAGATGTGGTTGTTATTGATGAAATTGGAATAATGGAGCTAAAAAGTAAGAGGTTTGCTCAGGCGGTTGTGAAGGCCCTTAACTCTCAAAAATTCGTTTTGGGAGTTATTCACAGAAAGAGTAATCATCCTTTGTTAGTTGAAATAAGATCCCGAGAGGACACGAAGATATTTGAGGTAACTAGAACTATGGGTAGATTGCAGAAGGAAATGTTGAGGGACAAAATCGCTAAGATGGTGCTGGAACATGCAGGTAAGAATTAACGGTGACCATATAGAGATTAGGACGTGTGAAGGCGTTTACCCTCCATTCGAGGATTCATTTTTGCTTCTAGATTCCATTCCAAAAAGTGAAATTAGGGGCAAACGTGTTCTCGATTTGGGAACAGGCACGGGAATAATCGGTATAGCTTGCGCTAAATTTGGTGGAAAGGTGACTGTTGTTGACGTTAAAGAGGAAGCGGTTAGATGCGCAATGTTTAATTCTGAATTGAATGGTGTGAATATTAGGGCTCTGCTTGGTGACCTTTTCGAACCTGTTGCGGGTGAAATATTTGATTTTATCTTCTTTAACCCCCCTTATCTACCCGCGGATAGTGAGACTGATATTTACTTACGTGATGAGGATAAATTAGATTTAATTGGCGGCGAGAGAGGTGTCGAAGTCTCCATTAGGTTCATTGAAGAGTTGCCTTCGCACTTAAGTGATAATGGCAGAGCTTTTCTTTTGGTGTCCTCACTTTCTGATGTGAACGCTTTATACGAATCTCTTCGCTCTAAGGGATTATCCTTCATGAAACGTGCAGGTAAACGGTTTGAGTTTGAGGAACTCTTTGTGTTGGAGATAAAGAAGTAGTCGTGTTGCGCTGTGGGATTCGCTGAGAATTTTGCGATACAGTGGTTCATCAATCTTCTTAAGTTATTGTATTTATCCTCCCAAATGGTTGTCCAATCATCTTTTAGCAAACCACCAGTATCTCCACTGTTGGGATTCCAGCTCCAATAGAAGAAATAACATATATCATTCTTTATCAGCCAGTCAACGAAGGCATTTTGCCATTCCACGTCTTTTGGATCCCCGTCATGACCATATTTTCCCCCAAATTCCCCAATGACAATTGGGTAACCTAGCTCAGATTTCACGTAGCCAAAGTGGTGGTACCAAATGTCATCCATATTTTCGGGAAAGTTAGGGCCACTGAAGTATGGTTGTTGGTAAACATCTGGCCCATAAACGTGGGGAGCATACACTAGTTTTTCTCTAGACAGGTTAACTGGATAGTCTTTGACTGCCATTAAGTTTCCTCCCCACCACGTTGCTCTTCCCCATTTGTAGCTGTTATCTGTTTTTGGGTTTGTGAACTGAGTTCCCTCAACAAAGATTAACCAGTGTGGAGCAATTTTTAGTATTGCTTTACCTATTCGTTCTGCTGCTAGGTTCCAGTCTGTTTTGTTGTTGTTCATTCCCCATGTAGCGCTTTTGTTGTCGTAGTATGCTTCGTCTCCTCCAGAAATACTGTGGGGCTCATTCTTTAGATCTGCTCCTATCACATTCCAGTATTTTCCGAAGATTTTTGCCACTTTTACCCATGTGTTAATGTAGTCCTTTTCCGTAAATGTTTCATTGTACCATAAGGGTTCGATGTATTGACATCCAATCCTGTGGTAGTCGAGGAGCACGTAGATGCCCAGTTCACTCGCTTTTATCACTACTTTCTTCATTATTTCCAAGGAAGATAATCCCTCTAGGTCTGGGTTTAAATCGTAGTTGATCGATGTTGGCATTGTTGAGTTGTCAATTGTTTTTGTGCAGAAGGGCAACCTAATAGCGTTGAAGCCTAGGGATTTGATTTGTTGAAGCATATCAACCCAATTTCTAGCCCACAGTCCGTGGACAACATAGTTTATTGTTTCAAAGCCGAACCAGTTGACTCCAAAGAGGCATATCTGTTTTGATTTGCCTGTTGAAGTGTTGACCATGTACAATTTGTCGCCACGTACAGTGTAGTAGATGGATGAGTTAATTGTTATCCATGGTTCTGATGGTGGCTCTTCCTCTGATTCCCCGCTATTCGGTGCTTGGTTGAGGGGAAAAATATTGATTTGACGCGCGAAAAAGATTGTCATGGCTAATATAGCGATCACTAGAAGTGAGAAAAGCAGTCGTTTTCTTTTCAATTTCACTGTACCTCGTTTTTTCTTCAAAAAATTGGAGAATGTTTTTGTTTTTAATGTCTTCTTATGCGGTGATCCTAGTAAAAGACAGGTTTATAGTGTCCTGGTCTTGGTTCGTAGATTGTCCCGTTTATTGATTCTTTTCTTATCACGTCCATTACGAAGTCCTCTTGTATTCCTCTCTCGCGCGCGATTTCCAATATCCTCTTTAATGGGACCCCGGATTTGTATTCTGGTTCCTTGCTGAGGTTCTTTATTATCTCTACTACTTGATAGTACTTTGATCTTC
>JAGSHR010000162.1 GCA_029855985.1 Candidatus Njordarchaeota archaeon | reverse complement strand
ATCCTACCGTATGCGTTTTTGTTTGTAAAAAACGCTGTTATGTTAATAATGTCATGAAACTGAACAATTAGGGTAAAGTTCAAAATTCCGAACCAATATGCTAGGATATTGATATGAAAATTATCTGTCCAGATTGCAACTCATCTAAGAAGTTCTACAAGATATGTGATGGCAGATTGAAATGTTCGAGATGTAAAAGATATTTCACACCAAACAAAAATCTAATTAAAATACATCGCAGAATCTTAAAACAAGTCATCTCCGAATTTACTTTAGAACACTCAACTACTGTTATTCTAGACAGAGTTAATATTTCCAAATATAAATTATTGAAAGTATTAACTCTGTTAAGAAAGGAAATGACCAAAGACGTTCCTAAAGTATTCTCTGGTATTGTGGAAGTAGATGAAACCTATTTAGGCGGTCAATGGAAAAACAAAAGATTAAATATTAAGATAAAAGCTAAAAAACAAGGAAAAATCAGTAAAAAAGGCAAAGGAACCTCTAAACAACCAGTTTTTGGTATTCTCTGTAGAAATGGAACTGTTTGGGCAGAATTAGTAAGTAATATTGAAAAAGAAGATTTACAGCCAAGAATTGAAAAACAGGTTAAAAAAGGATCAACTGTTTGCTCTGACACTTGGCGAGGTTATACTGGCATTGCTAGCAAAGGATATGTTCATAGATTGGTTGATCACTCCAAAAATGAATATTCCGACAAGAAAGGAAACCACATTAACGGGCTGGAAGGATTCTGGGGATATTTAAAAAGAAAACTATCTGCTAAAGGTGAAATTAGAAGAGAAAGACTGCCTCTTTACCTCGGAGAATATGTCTGGCGATACAATCACAGAAAATTATCTTTAAAAGAGCAAGAAAACCTTTTATTTAAGCGGATTATTAAGTATTTTAGGTTCGAATAATTGAACTTTACCCTTTAGAATATAGATGTTCAGTTTCATGACATTATTAACATAACAGCGTTTTTTACAAACAAAAACGCATACGGTAGGATTAAGGTGATAATCAATATAACTATTAACCCTACACGTATGCATTACCATCGTAACGCAGTGACAAATATAAATCAACGGGTGGCTATATATAAAAGCAGTTTGTCGTCCCGTAACCTTGCCAAACAGTATCAGATATCTCATGTGACAGCCAGCAAATGGAAGCAAAGAAAAGATCCAAATGATCGTTCCAGCGCTCCCCAGAAAATTCATTATGCCGTGCCTAAACCATTTTGGATAATCATCAAAGCGGTACGGAAAAAAGCACTACTGCCACTTGATGACCTATTGAATGTTCTTTCTGCCTATATCCCCAGTATTAATCGTTCCAATTGTTATCGCATTCTTAAGCATTACCGTCTTAACCGGCTCTCAAGGGAAGAAAAACGCCAAAGTAAGAAATTTGCCCTCTACAAACCAGGTTATTTGCACATTGACCTATTCTATTTACCTAAGATTGAAGGAAAACGCTACTATTGTTTTCTGGCTATTGACCGAACGACCCGCTTGGTTTTCCTTGAGCTTTATCCTCGCCGGCGCAAGGAAGAGGCAGCTGATTTT
>JAGSHR010000246.1 GCA_029855985.1 Candidatus Njordarchaeota archaeon | reverse complement strand
AGATGTGTATAAGAGACAGAGCTGTGGTGGAGGAGGCGGAGGTGGTAGTAGTGAAGGAAGTTCGAATCAAAACATCACACCTTCAGCATCCTACACAGGAACTTATACTGGGGCAGCATCTGTTGGAGATTTTGCCACATATACAGTGAATGGAAATACAATTTCTTATCAAATCAAAGGATATCATTTCCCTAATGGCAAAACAGGCAGCTTTAAAATAGTTCCTGCTTTTAATAACAGTAACGGTAATACACATTACTGGAAATCTGAAGATGAAAACGTAGCTGTATTCCTTTCAGAAAATATAGGAATGGCTTTTGTAAAAGATAATAATAGCTATTTTCCAGTTATTGGATTAAGGGAAGTTACAAATATTCAATCTATCGTAGGAAAAACATTTGTCTACATAGACATTAGTAGTTCTGGCCTTAATGGTTGTGAAGTAACAATAAATAATGATAATACATTTTCCTTATCTTGCTTAAATGATACTCAAACAAATGGTTGTTGGTATATAGATACTAACAACAACAAAATGATAGTTACCGACGATAATGCAGTAGTCAGTAAGGGTTGCTCAAATTGGGGTGGAAGTATATCTGGTAATTTAGCTAACTACTACAATATTGTGGCAAAACCATCATCAAATGGTAGAGCTGGATTTGTAGTAGACCATATGGACGGAACTGGTATCGGTATAGGTATCGAGAAAATTGCATATAATGATTTAACTCAAGAAGTTGGTACAGATACTTTAGAATTTGAGACTCTGGGTGTTTATCAGACAGAAGCTTGTTATGCTACAGTTTCTGTATATAACTGCACCCAGAATCAATGTGAATATAAATGGACTCCTCATGTATGTATAGACCTATCAAGAAACGAACCTAACCCATCCCAAGAAGAAACCGGAACTTTAGAAATAAATTGCTATTATGATAATTCAGGAAGCAAAGTTTCTTATGATGGAGTGCTTTGCGCACAAAATAGTAATGGCGGACAATACAATATTATGTTTGACAAACAATCTAAAATGTATATAGCCATCAGAACAATTCAAGGTAATACTGCAATAGAAATAGGAGCTGTTAAATAATTTTACTTGGGAGCCTTTTGGCTCCTTTCTTTCTTCATTAAATCATTTCTCTGGGTTTTGACTTTTATTATTATTTCAACTCTGTCGTTTCGTCTTCTTAAAAGTGGATGATTCCATGTATAGAGAGGCTTTGTATTCCCATATCCTGTGGCCGATATCTTTTTTGGGTCTACGCCATTTTGTATAAGAAATTCTGCCACATTAACAGCCCTTTCAATTGAGAGTTTCCATGGATCAACACCTTTAGGAACATCGATATCTGTATGCCCCTCTACTAAAATTTCGGTTTCATTCTTTGATAACCCCTTTAAAACTTTTGCCACTTGCTTTAAAGCCTTTTTTGCTTCATCTGTTAACTCAGCACTTCCTGGTTTGAAGACAACATCATTAAACAGACGAACTATAACATAATCCTCAATTACTTCTATCTGATATGCATGAACAGGTAAAACTCTTTTTATTCTTTCCTTAAGGGATAAAGCCATATCCTTAGGTAATAAACTGATTGGGGGTAATAATGC
>JAGSHR010000008.1 GCA_029855985.1 Candidatus Njordarchaeota archaeon | reverse complement strand
GCCTTAATTATGGCACTAGCCTACAACGTAGCAAGACTAATCAAAAAAGGCGAAATAACAGCCTAAAAGACAAATAGATTAAAAAAGGGACAAGGGGAAATATGAAATAAGGCCTTTACTATGGGTTTATTATTTTGAGTTTCCGGTATCGCCCGTGTTTGTTTCTATTGTTTTTCTTTATGGTAGTGGTGCTTTTATTTTGTCTCTGCTCAATTTAAAACCGCATCTAATGGCTAAGTTGATGCCTTTCTCGGATCAGGTTGCTTCTCATTTTCTTGAGTTGCCACGTCTTGAAGTCAAAGAGGTAAGAGGGGTGGGGGAAAGAGAGAGATATTTATTTGAAGAGCGTAGGGGTTTTGGTGAGCGTGTCGAGTTTGAGAGGATTGAGTTGCCTATTGTCCCGCGTGTTGGTCTTTCTTTTGTTAATCTTTTTAAGCTGCTTTCTTTGCCTTTTTTGTTGTTGTTGATTTTTATTTTGAGTTTGTTTTTGCGTAATTTTGAGTTTTTAGTTGACTTGGGTCTTGTTGGTGTTGTTTTGGTTGTTTTTGTCTGGTATTTTGTGTATATGTTGGTTTCTCTTGATAGGGAGGAACAGGTTTATAGTACCTCGCTTGTTTTGAGTGTTTTTGTTATTGTTTCGAGTTTTATTGTTGTTTATTATTTGGTTGGGGTTCATTTAGCTGGTGCAAATTCGTTTGACGTTGGTTTTTTGCGTCTTCAGTTTGTTGTTTCGGGTTTGGTTGCTCTTAGTTCTGCTTTGGTTGTTGTTGAGTTACCTGGTTATCTTGTGTTGTCTGGTATTAAGGAGCGTAAGATTGAATCTTTGCGGGCTGATATTGATAAGTTGAATAGGGAGCTTGGTAGGTTGCTTTCCGAGTTAGAGGCCTATTCTCATTCGAGTGGTCGTGAGGGTATTGCTCGTGTTAATGTTTTGAGGGAGCATATTAGGATTACAATGTCTAAGAAGAGTTTTTTGGAAGAGGAGATTATTCGTGTGGAGAACGAGTCTTCTTCTCCTGTTCCTTTATTGGATAAGGTGCTTTCTGGGGGTCTACTTGGGTTGATTGTTGCGCTGTTCACGATTCTTGCGGGGTAGATTTTTGTTGCTTTTTTCTCGTTTTTTCTTTGTTTGTTTTAAGTGGTTATATTGTTATACTCGTTTGTTTCATTGCATCTTGTTGGCCGTTTTGGATTGCGATAACTTATATTTTCTTTTCTAACTTGGATATTAGGTAAGTCTGATCTTAGCTAAGTTTGAGTTTAGGTATGTTTTTTGATTAAATATGGATGCTTTGGGATTTAGAATTTTTATCATTAAATTGTAAGGATTGCATTTGCATGGTGTGGCGTTCTTGTTGGGGTATCTTAGGGTAAAAAAATAATATTGAAGCTATTAAAAAGAAATGATATCATTATTGTCAGGGGGCAATTAAACTTCTGTCTAAAGAAATATTTTCTTCATTGATAAAACTATTAACTGTCTCTTCTATCATTGTTGGACTCCGAAAAACATTGTGAAAAATTTGTTTTTGGTTTCTTTCTTTTCTACCAGTTTGGTATTCTTACTTCCACGTAGTAGTGTTGTTTTAGTCCTGGGAATATTGTTGGGTCGGCATATCTTATTATATAATAATTATTGTATTTGTTCCATACTTCGTCTGTTTCCACGTATTGTAGTGTTAGATTGTTCCATTTGTTGCTCCAGATTGGTTTTATTAAGAAGGTTAGTTTTTTCGGTGTTTTTGTTAGGTTCGTGAAGGTGTACGTGTGTATTTCTAGTGGGTCTCCTAATCCCACTCTTAATATGATGAATATGTACCCTGTTTTGTTGGTTATGAAGTGCATTGTGAAGTTGTATTCTGCTGCCCATTCGAAGCCTCCCTTTGGTTCTCCCGCGTCGTTTACGTACATTGAACCATAGATCTTGTAGTTTGCTTTGAGTTGTAGTTTTGCGATTACTGGTAAGTGGTCTGATGCCAATGTTCTCACAGTTTTGTAGTTCTTTACGGTGAAGTGTTTTGATATGAATATGTAGTCGATTCTTGTTTCTGGTTTGTCGGACGGCCACGTTTCCTCTGGACCCGTAGTTGTTTCAGCTAATTCTCTTGCGTCTATTAGTGTTTTTCTCACCATGTTTATTTCCTGTGTGTTTGATTCTGCGTTAAAGTCCCCGGTTAAGATTATTGGTCCATTGGTACTGTTTATTATTTTCATTACTTCTTGCAACTGGTTTATTCTTTCTTGTGTTGTTAGTCCAAGGTGTACTGTGAAGAAGTTTATTGTTGTATATCCTATGTCGATTTTCAAGTGTAGTAGTACTCTTTGTTCTAGTTGGCTTGGTAGTTTGTAGTAGTGTTTTTCTATTGCTTTGCATTTTGTGAGTACCGCCACCCCGTATGTATCTCCGAGTGCTGGTGCGAAGTAACTGTGCATGTTTAGGTTTTCGCTCAAGTATAGCAGCTCGTCGCGGTAAGCACTTGTGATCCTCCCAGTGTCAACTTCCTGTAAACCTATTATGTCTGGTTCCTCGCTTTCTATGACTTTTACGAGTTTGTCTAGTTCTATTTGGTTACTCATTGCGAAACCTTGGTGTATATTATATGTCATGACTGTTATTGTTGTAGTGTTGTTTGGCGATGGGTTCACTGATTTGTAGTAACCGGGTACGAAGCTTACAATTACCATTATCAACATGATTAGTGCCAGTAACTTGTACTTGTTTTCTCTGCCCGTGAAGATTGGTTTTACGGTTAAAGTTTTTCCACGCCACCAAACAGCGAGTAGAGATCCTCCAAAGAGCACCGCAGTCAACACGTACAAAGGTTTTGAAGCATCACGTAGAAATCCCGCACCCGGAATGTAAGCGTAAACAAACGTCAACGCATCCAAAACAGATAAAACAAGGTATACAGTGTTAAAGATTATGAAACCTAGTAGTATGTTCTTTCTATCCCACGTAAAGCGCTGCAGGACTAAACCCAGCAAAAGCGTGGAAAACACGATAGAAAACAAGTTCCATAAGATCACAGAAATGTCGCTTAGTGCAACTGTTAAAATAGTGAAAGCTACGAAAATCAAAACAAGCAGGTAAACCTTCTTCTCACCGAGATCCCTTTCTACATATGAAGCAATTACTAGAACAATCACGGATAACGTTAACGCTAAAGCGTAAGAGTAAAAAGTGTACGCGCTTGTCTCATAGTCCAGCACGGAGTATCTCAAAACTGTGTTTGGATTAGTGAAAACATTCAGCAACAGGAAAAAGATTAATCCCAGCACGAACCAAGTTAAGGGAAATACTCTCAAATTAACCTTTTGCTCCTTGGGTTCCGACGCTACTTTTCCTTTGTTCTTGTTAATGTCTTCAATTATCGAATTACCGACTACTATTAGGAGGGCGGCTACCACCATTAATCTCTGATAGAAAATCACGTAATCTGTTAGAAAAATAGTTCTAGTGGCTAACTCTACCATAAATGAAACGGTGAATGATGTGGCTAAGAACCATGCAAGGGAAACGTGATCCATGTATTCCCGTAAAGTGTCAATTAGTGGTATTAAGAACAACGGGTAGAAACCAACGACTAGGGCTAACAAGTAGATCCTGACATTGAAAAATGGCACAATCGCTACAAGCATTGCAACGAACAGTATTATCGTATAGGTGTAGCGAAGCGAGAAAAACTTGTTGTAATTGAACCGATAGAAAACTATGGGCAGAAATAGAAACGATATTGAGAAAAGAGTTTCCCCGTATTTTCCTTCCCAAAGGAAACTCCAGAGTCCCGCGTAAAGGTAGCTTGGATACGTTCTAAGAGCAATTATAAACAGAAAGTTAACTATGACAGCAACTATAAATAAGTCAAAAACTTTGTCTTCCCTTTCATTATCCATCAATTCCCCTCACACACGAACAAAAAAGAAAGCCCTAAATAAATGCAAAAGTTAGCTCAATAAAAATGTATATACCCAACTCAATCAACCAACAATGAGTATAGTTTTCAACGAGAATTTATTTCTAATCAAACGGGAAGGTTAAGTACGGGTGAGATGCTATTTCCGTCTATATAGGATTTGTTAAAAATAAGATTAAGGAAGCAAGAGAAATATACTTCGAGTACGAGATCCTAGGTAAGTTAAAGAAAAGAATTTTTGTAAAAGTGGAGAGTGAGAGGCTTCTAGACATAATACCCGTGAAAAAGGAAGTGAGGATTACCCTAGCGTTTACTGGTGATAAAGCGGTTCTACAAAAGATTGCTATTCCACTAACCATAACAGTGGGAAAGAGCGCACTATTTCATTAAACCACCTCTTTTAAGTTGTTATTTTGGCTGGTTATGCCTTTATTCTTATGGTCATTATCGGCGTCATTAGGAGCGTGTATTTTATGGCTAGTTTTACTAGTCTTTTTATGTTGTAGCCTGCTGCCATGAGTTTGACCATTACCCGCCTCCTGTGAGGGTCAACGAAGTGCATTACTGTGTCATTGTATATTTTCGCGCCTCTTTCGCCGTTTTTCCTCGCCTTGTATTGCCTAATGTTGAACTTGTCCTTGCATTCTCTGAGCTCAGGGCTTCTCCTAGCGTTTTTACTCGGCTTTAATTCCACTATGAGGCCTTTTGATAGGGCTAGGAAGCAATTCTCCCTGTTGAAGAACTCGGGGTCAGCCATTAACACGTCTCCGCGGGACAACAATGCTATTACGTGGGCTAAATTCTTTGACGTTGTGACGTCAACATGCAGGTACATGTCTAGGTTAATGTTATAGGTGAACTTGACTGGTATTGTTTCCTGTTTTAGGACTTTTTTACCGCCTCTAACAGCCACTTCAAGTCTACTTGTCTTCTCATCCGTCCCATCAGAGACGTACTTTCTCCTACTATAAAACCCTAGATGCCTTGACGCTTTCCTAAGCAATAACCATACTAT
>JAGSHR010000069.1 GCA_029855985.1 Candidatus Njordarchaeota archaeon | reverse complement strand
TTAATCAAAAAAATCCCAACGATAACACAGCTTCAACATCTTCCAATTCATTTGGAACTTGGTAAAGTATGTATATTAAACTTGATGCATTTATTTGGTTTCACAAGTTTACAAATAAAAAATTTTTGTGTTAGATATAAGCAATTACCATATAGTATATAAACAAGCTTGTTAACGTAGCTAAAAATACTGTGGTAGCCAAACTTCTAGCTCTAGAAACAGATCCACTTTCCCAGTAACTGAAAGCGAACCATAGGGTTACCCATAACGCAACTGTGATAGCTAATGTTGTCGAATTGATAGCGTTAT
This sequence comes from Candidatus Njordarchaeota archaeon, assembly GCA_029855985.1. Next base: position 1,435 of record JAGSHR010000069.1, on the reverse strand, counting down.
TGATGCCCAACTCATTGAAACCGTTTCGAAGCCCATCAATAACGTTCTCAACTATTATGTATACAATAACAAATATTAACGCTCCAAGCAGAGAACCGACAACGTCTCCTGCTTTCATTTTCCTATCGTATTTGTAGACGAGCACGATATATACGAGCAGAAAAACAAAATAAAAGATTCCAAGCAATATCACTTCAATACTCATACTTCCTCCTCCGTAGAGAATTTCTTTCTGGCTAAACCTTTATAGAAGAGTTCCGTTAACTTGTACCAAAAATACAAAAAGATAACGAATATCAAAAGTGGGACGGTGAGCTTAGCATACCTATTAAATAAAATGAAGTTATCGGGCATTTTGAGAATGACTGATGCGATGAATGGGATAATGTACCCAAGCACAATCCAAGCCAACATAATTAAAGCGAAGATAGGCCATCTTTTCAAGTATAACTGTAAACCCTTTTCTTCAGTCATTTCCAATCAAACCCAAAGGAAACCAAAATATCAAACAAGGTTAAAAGTATTCTAAATAAAAGTGTTTTAGAGAAGAATTAGCATGAAAATTTATTGGCATTAATCTCTTGATAAAAAATTAGGGGTTACGGTTTAACAAATCCCTTGGCATCTAGCACTACTACTCTGTCACTAAAAACCCTTACAGGATTTAAATCTAGCTCGAGGATCTCTGAGTGCTTGTCCATTATCATGGATATTTTAACGATGAGGTCGGCGAGGCCGTCAAGGTCACCAGGTGGCATCCCCCTATATCCTTGTAGTATTTTATAGCCCCTCGTTTCTTTTATCATCTCCAGTGCTTCAGCGTGGTTAACGGGGGCCAATCTAAATGAGACATCTTCAAATAGTTCAACAAAGATTCCACCCACGCCACCGAACATGACTAGTGGTCCAAAAGTATTGTCTCTCAAGCCTCCAATTATTACTTCGTGGCCTCCTTGTATCATTTCTTCTATGAGGACGCCTTCGATCTTGGCGTTTGGTGCTTTTTCTTTTACGTTTTTCATTATTGTTTCAAATGCATTCCTTGCTTCTTCTGCATTGGATATGCCAACAACAACACCGCCTACATCTGTTTTGTGGATTATGTCAGGGGAGACTATTTTCATTACTACTGGATATCCTATTTCATTTGAGTACTTTACCGCCTCTTCTACTGTTTTTGCTACTGCATTTTTTGGGAATGGTATCCCGTATTCCTTCAATAGTTTCTTGGTTTCCACTTCGTTTAATGGTTTTTTTAGTGCCTGTTTCTGAGCCAAATTATTACACCTCTTTCCACTCTTTGACCTCCTTCCACGGTTACCGTGGAAGGTTTGGCACCGATGGGAGTTGTCGTCTTATCGGCTTTCATTTTCATTTCTCCCCGGTGCCTGGGGTGGGCCATCACCCCGTTACCCCTATCCAACCCACTCCATGT
>JAGSHR010000138.1 GCA_029855985.1 Candidatus Njordarchaeota archaeon | reverse complement strand
TGGCGAGAAGCCCCATTCCCGTTTTCTCAATACAATTTTTCGATACCATATATGTGAATCCCCAGTACGCGTTTACGGCTCCGTGTATTGTGAAAGCTAGGAGTATGTTCCCTGTGAAATACACTAATGGCGTCATACTCAAACTGATCATTGTGACAGTCAATGTGTAGGTTATAGCTACAGTGTTCTTATCTTTGTAGATACTTCCCTTGGGTATTGAGAAATCTAAGAGGTATATTGCTGGGACGTGCCATAGCCCCCAAATTAGTCCGATTATCAGTGATGAATAGATAATGTTGTAACCCATCTGGGTGAAAGTTAACATTAAGTATCCTCGCCAAGCTAATTCTTCTCCTATGCTCACAATTGCGTTGGTGGTTATTGAAGCAACGTAAGCTAGGATAAACGTTTTTATGACGGAGGCCCCTTTTAGAGCTTTATTTAGGCGTTCGCTAACATTTTCTCCAAGTAGTCCAAACATTTTTGCTAAGACAACGTATATTGATAAGGCTAATAAAACGATCAGGGGACCTAAAAGGGACATTAATGCGTTTTTAAGATCTACTTTCATTATTTTTGTTATAATAGATAGATCACCGTGAAATGCGATTGAAACCAAGATTAACGAAAGCGTGGGTATCCACATTCTGATTGTACCCCAAGAAACAGCGTATTTGTCGATTGTTGATGTTTCCACTTCTAATAGGTCTATGTTGAATGATTGAACTGTTGATGTTTTTCTTGAAATTATGAGATCCCATAAAATGCTTAGGGAAAAAGTTAGTGTGAGAAAAATTATTAATTCCACTGGTGCACCTCCCTTTATTGTTTTAGTTCTCTGTTTTTAAATATGTATGCTGCAATGATGCTTGAGGTTATTGTGTAGATCGCTAAAATTATTAACGCCATTGTCACATCTGGGTAAAATGTGTAGATCTTGAGGTCACCGACCTTGAACTCTTGTATTCTAGGGTTATGTGGGGTTAAAATCTCGGTTATTGCATCACTGTAGTAAGTTAAGACATATATTGGCTCTATTCCCATGAAAGAGTGGATGCTTTGAATTATTGGGAAGATCATGAAGTAAATGAAGAAGACGAGAACCATTGCTATTGTCGAGCTGTTCAGTATAGCATTGAATATGTACGAGAAAGACACAATTGCTAACAGGTAGAGTAATGCCATTCCGAGGGACCCAAAGAATTCTATTGGCAATGAGCCAAAGTAGTATAGAGTTTCAAGACCCACAAACAAGTAGTAAGCCATTATAAACACGAGGCTTATGAGATAAGATGCAATCAACTTTCCTATGAATATCTCCTCTCTACTTGTTGGATTAGGGAACAAAATGTACCCAGTTTTCTTCTCGAATTCGCTTGTAAGTGAATCCCCCGCAAAGAATATTGCTGTCAAGATAACCAACGTTTGTATACTACCCAGTTCACTCGCAATGAAACCTTTAACATCGTTTCCTATAGGCACATTGAAAGCCATTTTGATTAAAACGTTCAGCGAGATCATTAACGCCGTCAGTATTATCATGACATAAATCCTTTTCTTCTTTAAATATCGAAGCAACTCAAAATAGGCTACGGTTTTGATTTTATCTATTGACCAAGTGTTTATGTTCATTTAGGACACCTCCTTCACAAGGTCCATGTATAGGGACTCTAGAAGATTGCTGCTCATCTTAAACTCAATGACCCTCAGATTTAACTTGCTTACAAGCGATCTCAAAACTTTTTCAACAACCTCACTCGTGCCATTTATGGTTAACGCAACGGTGTTTTTATCAACCATTTTTGCCCCAGTTACACCGTTGATACCTCTTATCTCTTCTAGAATTGATTCATTCACCTCGTCAATAAGTTTAACCTCGTAAATTAATTGTCTAATCGCCTTGTCCAGAGCTGAAATGTCCTCTCTTAAAACAATCTTTCCCCTGTTGATTAACGCAACCGATGTGCAAACCTGCTGCACCTCGTTTAATAGGTGAGAAGCCATAAGGATTGTGGCACCTTCACGGTTTAAATCTTTTATAATTTGTCTTATCTCAACCATACCCCTTGGATCAAGCCCCAAACTGGGCTCATCTAAAATGATTATGTCTGGGTGAGTGAAGAATGCTTGGGCTAACGCGATTCTTTGCTTCATTCCCCTGCTGAACTTCCCAGTTGGCGTGTCAATCCATTCCGTCATTCTCACTTTCTTAACAGCATCTTCAATCAAATTGGTTAATTGACTTCTCGGGATTCCTCTCAGCTTACCTATATAGGTTAATATTTGCCTAGGGGTTAACTCTGGGTATAATTCCGGGGACTCTATCATTGCGCCCACATGTTTTAAAGCCTTTTTAGGGTGCTTTATAACATCAATGTCTTTAATGAAAACTTTTCCCTTGTTTGGTTTCAATAAGCCCGTTATGACTTTTATGGTTGTGGTTTTTCCTGCACCATTGGGACCTAATAGTCCTACACATTCTCCTTCCATAACCTCTAAGTCAATGTTGTCAACGGCTATGATCTTACCAAATCGCTTTGTTAAGCCGGTTATTCTTAGTATTTCCATAATTTGGCACCTTGTAAATTAAAGATAGCTATATCGAACTTCAATATATATAGAAGAAAAAGATAATATAAAAAATTCACCCCTACTCATCAAACCGTAAAACAAAGAACCAGCATTATAAACGATCAACTGACAGACGAGCAAAGAATAGATTTAACTTTGCAAACATTCTATATTAGTTTTAATAGAGGTGAATTAACTTGGGTGTAAAAGTCTTCCTCAGAGGTAAATTTACAAAGAAAGACAGCATCATTCTGAGGATTGCAGACGAACTCTTTAAAAAGATTGGAGACATTGTCATCGGTGTACAAGGAGTAGCATCTTGGGATGGTTCAAACCTAAGAATAATCGTAAAAGAAGACACCCCAGAAACAATAGAAAAAATAATGAAAACAGTTTACAAAATACTGGAGAAAAACAACGCAATAGGAGAAATAATACCAGAAATAGTGAAACAAAATGACCTCTTATATTTTAGCGAAGCCAACTTACCCACACCCTCCCCAAAAATCGTAGAAACAATAAGAAACAATTTAATGAAAAAATTCCCAGAAATTATAGTTAATGTTGAACCCGTCAAGTCTTGGGATGGTTCAAACCTAAGAATAATCGTAAAAGAAGACACCCCAGAAACAATAGAAAAAATAATGAAAACAGTTTACAAAATACTGG
>JAGSHR010000156.1 GCA_029855985.1 Candidatus Njordarchaeota archaeon | reverse complement strand
GCGATTACGTAGGATGTCATAAACATTTCATCTACGTTCATTTCACCGCGTTCATTGATAAATCCTATGAATCCCATTGTTACCTTTAACGAAATGAGTATCCCCATGCCTAGGATTAAGTAGAATGACACTGAGCCAGAATAGTATATGAGCCAAAACGTGATCACCGTGTAAATTACGCTTAAAGCAACAACTGCTATGAAACCGTTCTTTATACTCTTCAATTCATTTTTTATACTCATGCTTATCACCTACGCATACAACCAACAGGCCACGTAGTGGCCCTTTTCCACTTCTACTAATGGTGGTTCATGGGTTCTACACTTACTGTTTGCGTATGGGCATCTTGGCCAGAATCTGCAACCTGGAGGGATGTTTATTGGCGATGGTGGTTCTCCTTTTATGGTTAATCTCTTTTTAGCCCTTGTCAATTTTGGATCTGGTATTGGTAAGGCCGAGAATAGTAGTTTCGTGTATGGATGTAAGGGGTTCTTGAATAACTCGTCGGCGTCCGCGATCTCTACGATCTTTCCAATGTACATGACTGCGATTCTGTTGCTCATGTATTTAACTACGCCTAGGTCGTGTGAGATGAATAAGTATGTTAGACCGTATTTCTTTTGTAGATCTTTTAGCATGTTTAGGATCTGTGCTTGAACGGAGACATCTAATGCGGAGGTTGGTTCGTCGAGTACTATAAACTTGGGGTTTAAGGAGAGAGCTCTAGCAATGGCGATTCTCTGTTTTTGTCCTCCGCTGAACTCGTGTGGGTACCTGTAGAGGTGTTCTTCCTTTAAACCAACTGTTTTTAATAGGTTAATTACGAATTCTTCGGGGTCCCCAACATCTATTCCATGCACGTGAACTCCTTCAATTATGATATTGAATATTGTCATTCTTGGGTCGAGTGATGAGTACGGGTCCTGGAATACAATTTGGGCTTTTCTCCTAAATTCTTTGAGTTCTTCGCCTTTGAGCTTTGAAATATCTTTTCCTTCAAATATTACTTTTCCTCCCGTGGGTTCAATTAACCTTAATACGAGTCTTCCCAAGGTCGTTTTGCCGCAACCTGATTCTCCCACTAATCCTAATGTTTCACCTTCTTTGATTTCGATGGACACTCCGTCTACTGCCTTAACGTAGTCTTTTGATAGTAGGAATCTCCTAACGGGGAAGTATTTTTTCAGGTCCTCGGTTTTCAATATTACGCGGTTATTCATGTCCATCACCTTCATATAGGTGGCATGCTACGAAGTGGTCTTTCTCAACTTCGATTAGCTTAGGCTTTTGCTTTTTACAGACCTCTTTGGCGAAATCGCATCTTGGGTGGAACCTACAGCCTGGCGGTGGGTATATCAAGTTGGGAACCATTCCTCTTATCTGGTGTAATGTGTCAATTTTCTTTAGTGGGTTTGGGACTGCTCTGAGTAATCCCTTAGTGTATGGGTGTAATGGGTTCTCGAATATCTCGTAGACGTCAGCTATTTCAACTATGTTTCCCGCGTACATGACTGCTACTCGGTCAGCCATTTCAGCTATTAACCCCATGTTGTGAGTGATGAGTATAATCGCAGTACCGTATTTCTTTTGTAGTTCTTTCAACAGATCTATAATTTGTGCTTGAACCGTAACGTCTACGGCTGTTGTTGGTTCATCCGCGATCAATAGTTTTGGTCTGTTTGCTATTGAGATCCCTATCATTACTCTCTGTTTCATTCCTCCGCTTAGTTCATGAGGATAATTCTTTACTCTGTTGGCGGGATCTGGGACCATTACTTCTTTCAGTATCTCAACGGCCCGTTTCCACGCTTCATTCCATTTTGCAGTGTTATGGTAAACCATTGCCTCAGCAATCTGGTAACCAGATGTGTAAAGTGGATCTAGTGATGAGCCAGGGTCTTGGAAGATGTAGGCGATCTCTTTTCCCCTTATATCTCTGAGTTCTTTTTCATCTAATTTTAGGAGATCAATGGGTTTCCCTAGACCATAGTAGATTATCTCGCCTTTCTCTATTCTTCCAGGGGGTTTAATTAACCTAGCTATTGCCCTGGATGTAACTGTTTTACCACAACCTGTTTCGCCAACTAATCCGAGGATTTCACCCTTCTTGACTGTGAAGGATACACCGTCTATGGCTTTCACGACTCCAGCGTATGTATAAAAGTTAACGTAGAGATCCTTTACTTCCAGGATTAAGTCGCTCATATCTGCTCCCTCCTTTCAGACATGATACCACTAATCATAATCATAACCATGCCAACGAAAACCACTATTGTGCCAATCAACCCTGTGTACATGTAGTCCCAAAGGATATAGAATAGCGCCCAGTAGATTACTGATGAAACTGCTTCCCCAACATATAACCTTCTCAAAACCTTAACCACGTTAATAGATTTCCATACAATTATCTGGAGAGTGACGAGTATTAACACCATCGTTATCGCGACAACATCCCCTGATAGCCAAATCACTAACCCTAAACCAACGAAGAAGAGTATATCCCCAATGAAGGATATTATGTCTTCTGGGAATATTCTCTCCTCTTTTAATCCAAATTCAATGCTCCTTCTTGTTCTCGGATCAACAACATCTCTTAGAACGTCACCTAGGAGGTTCCATCCTAAACCTACAATGAACAAAGCGATGCCAGGATAAACAACGCCCCACCACACAGCTGGGAGGTAACCAGCCATATCATAGATTATCCTACCTATCTCGGGAATTGGCGGTTGAGCACCTAACCCGAAATATGATAGTGCCGCTTCAAGTATGATTACAGAACCTAGGTCAATGGTTACCATTACTAATATTATCGACATGATGTTTGGTAAAATGTGTTTTCTCATTATTTGGAAGTTTGATAAACCAAGCGCTTTTGCTGCCTCGACATAAACGTTCTCCTTAACACTTAAAACTAATGCTCTAGTCATCCTAGTATAACCAGGCCACCATACAATTACCATAGCCAAAATAATTGAGAGCATTGCACCGAGGTTACCAGCATCAGTTTGTCTAATTGCAAAGATAAAAACCAGTAGGTCTTTTAGCGGTGGAACAGTATCCAAAAACGCTGTCATTCGATCGGGTAAAACTGCTGCGAATGCCATAGCCAATACCAGGGCTGGGAATGCGTAGAACATATCAGTTATTCTCATTATGATTTCATCTATGTTTCCACCATAGTATCCTGAGATTAGCCCTAACAATATTCCCAATGGAGCTCCGAAAGCCACGACTATTATGGAGATTACCATGGATACCCTGAAACCATAGAGTAAAACGCTTAGGAGGTCCCGTCCATAGAAGTCTGCTCCGAAGAGTATTCCCTCATATCCTGGCGGCGCGTTTTTTGGGTAAACGTAGAATTCCCAGTATGGCTCTGGCGCGATATAGGGACCGAAAATACCTACAACAAAGAATATCACAACTAAAAATGCTCCAAATACTCCCAACGGTGATCTGTTGAATGCTCTTAGCATTAGCTTTAGTTCATTGATAGCTGACTCGTTGTTCTCAATCCAACCCGGAGACAAAGCGTTTCTGAATCCAGCGTAGAGATCAACTAGCTTATCTGTTAATATATCAAGTTTTCTTGCAACTCTTAACCATATCTTACCCATGAATCTCCCCTCACAATCTTACTCTTGGGTCAATGATAGCGTATAACAGGTCGACTATGAGGCTCGTGACTAGGAAGATAATCCCCATTAGCAATGTGGATACGATAATCATTGGGATGTCAAAGTTTGTTATCGATGAAGCAAATAATCTACCAAGACCGTTTATTCCAAAAACCGTTTCAGTTATTAGAGCTCCGCCTAGAAGACCCCCAAACATGAATCCTATCACTGTCACAATTGGAATTAAAGAATTCTTCAATGCATGGCGCCACAGTGTGAACGATGGTAATCCCTTAGCTCTGGCGAACTCAATGTAGTCAGCTGATAGAACATCTAACATTGAGTTTCGAACGTACCTCGCTAATCCTCCCGCGGAAATGAAAGCTAGAACGAAACTTGGTAGGAATAATCTACGCATTATATCAACAAAAACGTCGAATTCACCCGTTATTAGGGCGTCTATAAACATAATACCCGTTATTAACTGTGATGGAGTCACATACCCCGCTACTGTGATGAGTCGCAATTTGAGATAGAATATCCACATGAATATATAGGCTATCCAGAAAGATGGTGTTGAGTACCCAATCAGTGCGAATATTCTAACGAAACTGTCTATTGATGTATCCTTCTTGAGGGCAGCGATTATACCCAAGGGGACCCCTATAGCCACTGTCATCAATGTTGCCAGTACTGCAATGGTTAACGTTATTGGGAACCTTATCACGATATCATTTAAAACGAAATTATGTGTGACGGGGGACATCATTTTGTTTTGTATAATTGATGTGAGAAAGAAATAATATGCTTCCCACCATGGATCATCTAAATGATACTGTTTTCTTATTAACTCGATTGTCTCGGGTCGAGCGCGCTCTCCCCCTGCCCAAAGCCTTGCTGGGTCCGCTGGCATAACAAACGCTATAAAGAATGTGATAAGTGTTACACCGATTAGGGTTGGGACAAACGTTATGGCTCTACGAGTTAAATACCTGCCTAAACCAGCCATTTTTATCACGAGGGATTTAAATTTCAGGTTAATCAAAATTAAATTTATTTAATTTTGCTTTATAATGTTTCCTAGAAGTTTTAATTTAATCTTTATGG
>JAGSHR010000295.1 GCA_029855985.1 Candidatus Njordarchaeota archaeon | reverse complement strand
CTTAAAAAGGAACTCAATAAGGGAGAAACTATGGGCTAAAACAGAATTATCGTAATTAAACTTAAAAACTTCTTTTAGAAACCTCTAACACATATCAATTTCGCCGCTAATTGCGTTCCCAAATATCAAACAGTTTCAAAACATTAACTCTTTCAATTTTGTTGTCTTTAGCAATACAAAATAATTCGAAAATTAAGAAAGTTCAAATCAACTGTGGTTATCGCGTTGATTCAAGTTTTTTACTATTTGGATTAGTTCGCTTAAATCTTCTATCACGAAATCTGGTTTTGACTCCTCATCTACTATCTTGGCCATTCCCCTTTTTCTCATAACTGGATCTCCATCCTTGACCAACACGGTTATCATTCCCACTTGTTTTGCGCCCTTAATGTCAATCGGCGGGGTGTCCCCTACGAAGATGGCTTCATTCGGTTGCACATTTAATTTTTCCAGCGCTGTTTTAAATATTTTTGGATGGGGCTTTATGACACCTACTTGGTACGAGGTCACCATGTAATCCATGTATTTGTCTAAACCGTATCTCCTCAACACGTTTATCGGAAATATTCCTGGAGCGTTGCTGATCAAGCCTATTTTTAAACCCATTTCCTTCAATGTTTTCAGCACCTCTTCAACGCCATCATCTACGTGACAGAAGGTTCCTTCTTCGAGTTTCTCTACAGCGTAATCTATTTGTTCTTTTGAGTATTTTACCCCGAGCTTGTCCAGTGTGCGCGTTATCACATCGTCAAAACCGAGTTCCTTTAGTGTTTCAATTATCTCAAGCCAAGCATCATACAGATCTTTTTTAAAGGCCTCCTTGAATTCCCTTGGAAGTTCTAACCCCTTTTCTCTTAGAGCTTTTTCCGTGATTTCTGCTATTTCATCACTGTCCCAGCAAATCTTTGCGAGAACTCCTCCCATATCAAAAATAACTACTTTGATCATTTCATGCTTCACCCCTTAAAACAACGGAATAAACGGTGTTCTCATTTCTTCCCTTGTTAATCCACCATGGCGTCCAATGGGTTTATCTAAACCCAACTCTACTAATAATTCCATTTTGTACCCTTTATATATTTCCTCGTCACTCAAATCACTGGAACCTTTTAGCTCAAAAGCAGCATCACTCCTTGGAATTAAAACAAGGTGACCAACTCTCTCAATAAATCTATCGACGTTCTCTTTTTTTATGGCAGGCCATAACCCCATTTTTATTGCATCCTCTACCGTCACGATAACCCCAATATCATTGAGAATATCTTGTAGATTAGCCTTAATGTCGTCAATTCTATCGAGGTACTCCCTCTTGAGGTAAAAAGAAGCGAATCTATCTGAATTCAAAAATTGTTCGACACCTAGTGCGTTGAAAATGGCGTTGATTTCATCACGGTCAAACTTCTTAACAAGGTTTGGGTTGATTTGCCCATGATCGGAAATCACATAACCTGCGATTTCTAAACCCCTATTTTCAGCAATTCTCCCTACATTCGAAACAAAATCTTCGAAGAATTTGTTTAATATTTTTAGTTGAGCGTTCCATTCGGGACTTTTATAGCCATATTTGTGTGCTAGTGAATCCAAGTGGTGCAGGTAAACGATAACTAGGGCTTTCTCCCCTTTATCAGAAAAGTGCTTAATTAAGCGCTCCACGACAAAGAAAGCATCAATTGTTGTCTCATAGTTAATAGAGGCAAGGTATTTATCATAGAAGAGCTTTAACCCACCCCTAATGAAGTTAGGTAAAAGTTCAATAACCTTAACCTCACCGATATCCAACTGATTAAGCACACTTTTCTCCCAAAGCAAATCTTCTGGGGAAACACCATATTCCCTCAGTTTCTTGGGATCCTCCTCTATGGTAATCGTGTACAGGGAGTTAACGAAACGATCTATACTAACTGCATAAAACCTCATCGAAACTAAGCCACTTAACTCAGGGGGCAAACCAAGATAAATGGACCCAACAGCATTAGCCGTGGTCGAGGGGACAACACTTGATAATTCAAGCTTACCTCTCGATACCCAACAATCCTCTAGAAATCCAGAAGGCGCGGTGACTCCAAGAGAATCCACGATAAACAGAACCGTCAAGTCACTAGGCTTAAAGTGAACCAAATAATCCCTCTTATGAAAAACAAAGTCATTATAGGGTTTTCCCAATTCTTTGTCAAAGTTCTCACTGATTATCGTTGGGACAACACTGAAAATAGCCCTACTGTAATCTGGTTTATAAATATCTCCTGGTGAACCCAACGAACTGCACCCCACAAACTCGAGGCATCAATATAACCATAAACATTGATTCGGTGTAGATATAACAAATACGAAATTTTAAAAAATAAAATAACTTTTAGAGATAACGAGAATTAAACTATAGGAGGGTAATAATATGCCCGGTAGAGTAAAAATTGACCCAAGAGATGAATGTATTAGCGACGGCCTATGTATAAACTTCTGTCCAGAAGTATTCGACTGGGGCGATGACGGTAAAAGCATTATTAAACCAGAATGGCAAGTAGACGGCAACATCGCAGAAGGTCTCATACCCGATGACAAGCTCGGCGAACTAGAAGACTGCCTTAATGATGCCGTTCAAAGCTGCCCCGTCCAAATAATTCACTTCGAGAAAGAATAAAAACCTGTTTTTCTCATCACTAAAAACTTATTTTTTCATTCATTGTCCCGTTTTCTTTTCCCTTATTCGCTCCATCACATCTTCAGGTAGTGTGAAGTCTTCTTTTGCTATCGTTGCTGGTCTCAAGAGTGTTACTCCAACGTTTTTTTTAATGGTTATCTCCCATACTCTCAAGTCGTGTGCTGTTTGTCTCATTTTTTCTATTATGAGGTATCTACGCAACACTCCCCCAACTATTCTTTTTCTCAATCTAATTATTCCGTCTGCAACGTGCTCAATACCGAAGCCAAAAGCTTCAAAGGTTGTCACAGCATATTGGCTTGTCATGTAATACGTGAATTTCCACTTATTTAAGAAACTCTTAACTCGATAGGAGTACTTTCTGGCCATTGCAGGTTTATCCAACCAAAAGGCGGACATGCTATCAATAACTAGTCTAGCGTGCCCATACCCGAATAGTTTCTTGGCTTCAACGATCTTCTTTAACAATTCTTCAATATCCAGTCTCCGCAGCGACCACTGATCTTGGTATTCCTTCATGAGAGCGTCAATTATTATTAGTTTTCCTTCCTCCAGTTTCTTCTCAAATATGAAGTTGAACTGTTTTGCTTGGGTTAAAATACTTTCTCTGCTCTCCTCTGTGGTAACATAAATAGCTGGTTCCCCTTCAACTAATCCCTTGTTTATAAAGTGCATGCTTAACACAGTTTTCCCGGTGCCAGGTTCACCAGTTACTGCAACAGCAAAGAATTTTGGGATACCACCTTCTAATAAAGAATCAAGTTTGTTGATCCCAGTGCTTACACGCTCCAACTCATTCTCCCCCGAATATGCTCTTTATCTAAGTATTCTTTATTGTAATGAATACAATCTTTAATATACGATTGAGTTCTTAGCGAATAAAGTGTCTTTAATATTAAAAGTCTATTTGGTTTTCTTCTTTTAGCTGGTAGTGATGTCATTGCTCTCTTTACTTATCTGGAGGGTTGTATTTTGCGTAGGAGATTTGCTAGGGGTTTAATTTTGCTTTCGGGGGTTTTTTGGGGTACTAGTTTTCCCGTTATTAGGCTTGGTTTGATTTATTTTGGTTCCTTTATTTTTCTTTTTCTTAGGTTTCTTATTGCAGTTGTGTTGCTTGTTCCTTTGCTCTATTTTTGGGGTAAGCGTGGTTTTCTTGAATTATTGAGGGATAGGTTTGTGGTTTTTACTGGTGTCTTAAATGCTCTTGGTTATCTTTTTCAGTTTATTGGTCAAAATTACACTTATGCTTCGAACGCTGCTTTGTTTATTAATACTAGTCCAATCTTTACTGCTATTTCAGCCCACTATGTTCTCCGTGAACGGTTAACCGTTAAGAGGATTCTCGCAATCGTTCTTGCTTTTGTCGGCGCGTTTATAATTATCGTAGATAGTTATGGTAGATCTTTTACGCTTAGTGTTTTGGGTGATTTTCTCTGTCTTTTGAGTGGTTTGTCTTGGGGGATCTATATTACGTATTCGAAGAAGATTGCCGATAGGGGTGATCAATTGATGCTTGTTGCTTCGTGGTTTGTAATTACTGCAGTTTTCACATTTCCATTCGCAGTTTACGATGTGTTTCTCGGTAACTATGAGTTCAATTTGCTTTCCGTATCAATTATCGTTTATACTTCCGTTGTTTGTACTGTTCTTGCTTTTCTTTCATGGTTTAAGGGGTTGAGTGTCTTGGAGGCTTCCACGTCCTCTGTTTACTTTATGGTTGAGATTTTGATTAGCATGGTTTTGGAGTATTTAATGTTTGGCACTGTGTTCACTTTGTTTATGTTGTTGGGCGCTGGTTTGGTGATTTTGGGGGTGTACTTGACTGATAGGTTTTATGAGTCTGCGGTTTAGTTCTACTTACGTTAATATTATATAGAACTTCAATATACCTTATTTTACAAAGTAGAAGTAAAAGTGATAATATATGCCCGCAATTCAAGTCAAAAACCTAGTGAAAAAGTACAAAGAAACCATCGCCCTAAAGGGAATTTCCTTCGATGTAAACGAAGGAGAAATCTTTGGCTTAATAGGCCCAAATGGGGCTGGAAAAACAACCACTCTCCGAATTATAGCAACCCTTATAAAACCAACAAGCGGGACAGTTTCCATCTTTAATAAAGACGTAGTTAAGGATGCTGAAGAAATAAGAAGGTTCATTTCTTATTTACCCGAGGAAGCTGGTGCGTACCTACAGCTAACTGGTAGAGAGTACTTAGAGTTCATGGCGAGGTTCGTGGTTAAAAATGAGGAAAACTTAAGGGAAACCGTGCAATTGGGGATAGAGATCGCAGGCTTAGGAGAGAGGATCGATGATAAAATAAAAACGTATAGTAAGGGAATGAAGAGGAGGTTACTGATTGCTAGGGCATTAATGGTGAAACCTCGGCTGGCTATTCTCGATGAGCCGACAAGTGGTTTAGATGTTATACACGCTTACCATGTTAGAAGTATTCTTAGAGAGTTTGCTGAGAGGGAGAAAGTTACAATGATTGTTTCCAGCCACAACATGCTTGAAATAGAGCACATTTGTGATAGAGTAGCTCTGATTCATAAGGGAAAGATCTTGGCGATCGGTACTCCAATGGAATTGAAGAAGAGGTACAATGCCACTAACCTTGAGGAGGTATTCGTGAAGGAGGTGAGCAAATTTGAGTAGCGATCTCGTGAACATTGTTAAGAAGGAATTAAAAGAGATACTGAGAGATCCGCGTTTATTTTTAGGTATGATACTAGTTCCCATTTTGATGTTTCCCATAATGGGTGTTGTTATTAATTCCACGATCGAACAAGCACAAACCACAGTAACACAGAAAATAAACGTGGCATTCTTAAACCTTGATGAAGGAAACTTTTCAAGAGTGGTACTATCAAGCGATGGGTTTAAGGCTGGACTGGTATACTATAACATTACGCTCATCAACTTGACTGATTTATCCATTAACAATAGAAGCATGGCGTTGAACTATATTAGAGAAAACGATAATGTTTCAGGTTTAATCGTCATACCCGAGAATTTCACTGCATCCATTAACTCTCAAATTCCATCCAAAATCGAAGTCTACCTAAAAATGAGGGGAACCTCTTTCTCAATGGAGTCAACCAGAATAATGAGCTTTGTTTCATATCTAAACGATTACATCTCAAGCTACCTCATATATAGCCTAAACAACAATGTAGACCCAAATTTCGTGAAAAATCCCGTTGTACCAAAGGCTAATACGATTTATGAAGGCAAACTCATAGAAGGTGTTTTACCAGAGCAAATACAGTCAGCTCTAATGATGCAGCTCTTCATTCTTCCTCTTGCTGGTCTCATGTTAATAGCGATAGCAGTTCAGTTCGCTGCAACCTCAGTGGCCTCAGAGAAGGAGCAGAAAACCTTGGAGACCCTATTAACATTGCCCGTGAAAAGAACAACGTTAATAGTTGGAAAACTTACAGGTTCCTTTATAGTCGCTGTAGCAGGCGCGATTGGTTATGTAATAGGCCTCCAATATTACATGAACACAATTACAGCACCTACAAATGTTCAGCAAATAAATCTAAGCGAATTGGGGTTAGGGATTACGATTGAAGGTTATGTGTTGCTAACATTGTCAATGATGTTATCAATATTCACAACACTGGCGCTAGTGATGATCTTGGCCTCTCTCGCAGACGATGTTAGAACGGCACAATCACTTTCAGGCATTATACTATTACCAGTTTTCCTCGGTGGATTAATTGGAATGTTCTCCATATTATTCTCATCGACAGGCACAAGTTTAGTAACTGATGTTCTTTTGTACATACCATTCACAAACCCAGTTATTGCAGCATTTTACATCACAAGCAGAAACTACATACCAGTAATCCTAAGCCTATTAGCATTAATCATTGAAACTTTGATTTCCATAAAGATAGCGGCTAGATTTTATAGCTCAGAATTGATATTATCGCTAAAGCTAACATTTGGAAAAAAGAGAGCAAAGAAAAGGGAAAATCAAGAAGAAACCCTGTAAACGTCTTTAATCAATTTTTTTAAACCATTTTACCATCAATGGCATTTTTAATCACTTTTTATGAATTGAAGCAGTTTTTCCGCTTTCTCTCTTAAGTTAACTTTTGATGGATTAACCAAGCTGATTCTCGCAACACTGGATCTAGCAATCAACCAGTGCATTACATACTCAATGCTTAATTTTTTGACGCTATCGTTGGTTTTTTGTTCTCCGAAAAGCAATCGAAGTTCGAGTAGCAGGTTGTAACGGAGTACTTTAAGCAGTTTTTCCTCCATGTCTTTAAGGTATCTTTGTTGCTCTGATTTTAAGTGTTTTAACAGATTCTCTTTTCCCTCATTATCCAAATTTAGAAGTTGAATTATCTTCGGCGAATCTAAAAGCCATGTTAGGTCTTCTCTTATATAGACATTGCATGCTAAGAATAAATTATCATAGACCATTCTTCTCAAACGTTTGACTGCGTCCTCCACATTAAATCCTTTAACATGTTCTAGAACTATTTTCCCGGTTTCCAAATAGAATTTTATATTATCCACGACTTCGCCAATGTTGATTGGCCCAAAGTCAAGCAATTTGCCCTCTATGAATATTGCTGGAACTGAAACGATACCGTCACTTAATGAAAAAAATGGGTGCTCAGAGACATTGATGAGTTCAATTGAGCTTAGTAGACCCAGGTTTTTCAATTTGTTTAGTAATTCTACACTTGTTGGGCAGGTTTCGTGGTAGTATATTTTGACACGTGAGTTCATATTTTCACCTTTTAAGTGTTGAAATGGGCACTATAGTGTTTAATTTGAAACTTTTAGAACATTATATGGTGGTTTGTTAAAAAAAATGGTTTATCCAGAATGGAGTTATTGGTAGTAGGTTATTTTCTCGTAGTCAAATGAAACTTGTTGGAGTGTGAACAGGTTAAAAGGCTTTAGTGGTATTGTCACTTTACCTTTGACTTTCACTTCTTTTGTTCCTTTACTCGTTAGTAGTGTTGTTATCCCTAGCTGTACCGCGTCGAATTCTAGTGAGAATTGGTAGTACTTGTTTGTGTGTGCTTCAATAACTAGGCTTGTTTTTTCTCCCTCACCAATGTATGTCCCATTAATGTAAACTTTATAGGTTATCTTTGTTACTTCTACGTTCATGTCAGCAGTGTTATTAATGTAAATCCTGAATTTTATCTCCCAAGTGCGGAGGTCTAGGCTTGTTGGGTGCAAGTCAACAACCTTGACATCACCTACCGAGATCTTGTTGTAAGCATCGTATAACATGACTCCGTAAATCACTACGCCTACGAGGAGAATTATCGATATGGCTAGCTTCACTTTTCCTATCTTTTTAACAATACTCATGGAAACACCACCAATGAAACGTTTGAGAACATATTGTTTCACCATTTTCGAAAGGGGGTATTGTTTAGGCAATTATGTTTTTAACTCTTGGTGCAATTTAAAACAATACCTAAATTCCATGACATAATGGATCTAATTAAGGAGAAATTTTTTCGTGTCTTTAGATTGGAAATTGCCTGCTTAATTTATCATAAAAAGGGTAGAAAGAAAAAAATAGTTTTTTAGCTTATAGTGGCTAAAACTCTGTTGTAAGCTGTTATTTTAACTGTTGCATCAAATGTTCCAAGCATATAGATTACTATCTTGTATTTACCCCACGCTCCAACTGAAAACACGTCTAATAGATAATCCCTACCCCCTGTTCCTGAAAGTTTTACGGTGTAAACTGTTTTGTTGTTTGGGTCTATAATAGTTATGTTGACGACGCCAGATAGCGTATAGTTTGCATATATTTTTGCTTTATCTCGGAAGGGATAAACTGAGAATGTGTCCTCGAATTTTGTAAGTCCGCTTAGATCAATTGACTTTGTGTAAGATGGTATTGGAAATGAGGCCACTAAAAAGAGGACGATTAATATCGTTATAGTTAATGCTATCTTCTTTCCTTTCCCCATAATGATACTCCCCAAATTATATGTGTTGTTAGATAGTTCTATAGATTGAAATTTATTATTGGTTTAAATAAAAACGTTATAACCGTTTTAATAAAAATTGGAAGAGAGGAGATTGTAGAGATCCTTAAAACATGATTGCTGGCGTGAAAGTTATTGTTAACAGTGAGATCATGATGGTGTTTATGATTGTTTGAGTTAGTATGTTTCCCGTGTATTCCCTGATGAACTCTGAGGTTATTGCTGTGATTGGAACAGCAGTGAATATTACCCAGAAGCCAATCATCATGAATGGCAAACTTGCTCCATTAATAATGCTAAATGTAACAATTGACAAAGCCAAGGTGAAACCCCTAATAATCGTATAAAGGACAGCGGATACCGTGATTGTTAGTATCCTGGAGGCAAAGCGGGGTCTCAAGTAGTATCTAAAGAGAATTTCGTCCAAGAAAAAGGCGAGGAATATGAATGGCAGTAGTGCAGGTAAGTATAGAAAGTGCGTTTTGCTCGTGGTGAATGTTAATGTTATGTTTAAACCAAGTGTCATGTATGGTATTGCTAATACGATGAACCCGTAGATAAGGGTCAGTTTGAATAGTAGCTTGTAGTCTTCTTTTTTGAGTAAAGCTTTAATCTTATCCTTAATGGTAGCATCATCCTTTAAGATATAATTTTTAGCAATGTAGAATGCTGTAAACTGACCAATACTTGAACCCAACAATAGGGCAGTTATCATGTCCGCGATAACAAGTTTAGATAAAACCAACAATAAGTACGCTAGAATAGTTGAAATAAAACCGCCTATTAAGGGGCTGAGGATTATCATTAGCGAATAATTTAGCGCATAAATCTTTCCCTTAAACTTTTTCTTCTTCGTAACTTTTGTCTCAACACCCCAAGACTTCAATATGTACGGGAGGATGGAGTAGAAGAGTAGAACACCTGAAAACATTGCGATCAGAGAGTTCCACTTCAAGGTGTCTGCAACATCGTGGTACTTGTTGTCGCCAAATCCTGTAATCATGTGAACCCAGTTCAGTGATGCTCTTATTATGTCCTGGTCTAGTGCTTCACTCATATGTGAAGAATCATCATCCAAGTAAAGCATCCTAAGATTACCACTAATGTTATAGAGTTTGTTGGGTTCGCCAGGGTGCCCGATAGCTTCCTCCAAAAGTTGTTGAACATACGTTATGGGAACCAACCTATCCTTCTTGGATGAAATAATGAGTAGATTTCTCGGGTAACTAGTGTTAACGGTGCCGTCTGGGACGATTCCTGGGGCTATCGGGATTGTAGCTATAACATTATCGTGTTTTGAAGCGTAGTATAGTACTGTTGCTCCTCCCATGCTGTGACCAATCATCACTATTCTAGAGGTGTTGTAACCGTTATTTTTCATGTAGTCTAAAACCGCGTTTATGTCTTTCTCAAAGTATTCGTATCTTAAAAGTTTTGTTTGGTTGGTGGGCCACCCTACTAGGTAACCTTCGCTGTCGCCGTGACCCCTCAAATCGAAACAGACTGAGATGAACCCATTCTTAGTGAACTCCAGTGCCATTGTTTTCATAGTTTTCCTATTGGCAGAAAAACCGTGAACTAACAGGATAATGGGGGTTTTGGTTTTATCTGTACCGTGTTTAAAGTATATATCAAAAACTATTTTAACATTATCTATTGTTTCCACAGAATGCGTCTCTAAGGCAATGTTGCTTTGAACTTTTAATAGATTGGTGAAGCTTGCGAAAAATAATAAAGCAAGCACCAAAATGGTCGTGGTTCTTAATTTGTTCATTTTGTATCACTATTACTAAAAGATATTTTAATATAATGCAAGGTTAATTCAAAATAAATGTATGGAACATGAGAACAACTAATTTAAAATCATTAGTTAGATGGGTGAGAAAAATGCAAGAGGACACGCTAGAAAAAATACTCAACATCTTATTGGTTTTACTGGTCCTAGGTTATATTGGGATAAACTTTATTGCACCACTCCCACCCTTCTTGATCGGGGAAAACATTACCTACGCAGTGCTGTATGGCTTAATATTGTACCTCTCATATAAGAATGGGTACAAAAACACTCACCTATTGGCCCTAACAACAATACTGGGATTTAACATTGGAAGAGTATCAAGATCAATAATTTCCCCAAGGGGTGAGATAGAGTACCTCGCACTTGAACACATCCCATTAATAAGTTTCCTAATTCTTGTTCTAGTATTCACGTTGGTTACTTTCCATAATCGATTAAAATAAACATTAAATCTTTTTTCGTTTTCTCGTTGACTTGCGGTGACTTTGATGACTAAAAAAATATATTTGGTTCCGCACACTCACTGGGATAGAGAATGGTATTTAACTTTTGGAGAGTACAGGAGTTACCTCCTTAGAGTTCTCGACAAAATCGTAGATATGTTGTATAGTGGGGAACTTGAGTACTTCTTATTGGATGGGCAAGTTTCAGCCATTGAGGATTACCTAAAAATTAGAAGGGAGAAAAAGAAGAGTGCTATAGAGCTCGTGAAAAAAGGGAAGCTTGGTGTTGGACCGTGGTTTACACAACCAGACGAGTTTTTGGTTTCTGGCGAATCACTTGTTAGGAACCTTTTGTTTGGTTTGCGTAAATGCGAAAAGTATGGACGGTGCGAGAAAATAGGGTACCTTCCAGACATATTTGGGCATACGTCCCAGTTGCCCCAAATTCTTAACGGTTTTGGATTGGACACTTTTGTTTTCTCTCGGGGTTACGATGCGTCTAGTGGTTGTGATTTTATTTGGGAGGCACCGGATGGATCTAAGGTGTTTTCTCATTATCTCCCAGATGGTTATTGTCATGGAGCACTTCTTGGGGTAAAGGATAAACCTGTAGATTTCTTGTTTTTGTTTGGCACTCAATACGGTGGTTTTTTCCCTTACTTTACAACTTATGAATTTGGTTACACAGTTGACATTGATGCTGCCGTAAAGAAGGTTTCGAAGATTATTAAAAGGTATTCTAAGTGTAGCAACATTGAATCCATATTGATTTTAAATGGATGTGATCATCTACCATTGCAACAAGAGTTGAATTCGATTATTGAGAGGCTAAGGGAAAAGTATGATGTTGTTGTTGGTGGGCTCAACGAGTTCTTCAATGAGTTAAGGAAGAGAAAGGATGAATTACCAGTTTTAAGGGGAGAGTTAAGAAAGGTGAAACATAGGCCGATACTCACGGAGGTTCTATCCAGTAGGGTCTACTTGAAACAGTTGAACTTTACTGCTGAGAAGCTTCTAACAATGTATCTGGAACCGATTTCTTTGATTAGTGAATACCTTGGGTTAACTAGCTACCCTGTGATTTTATTAGATGAGCTTTGGGAGAACCTTTTATTGAACCATGCACATGACAGTATTTGTGGAACTAGTATTGATGAAGTCCATGTGGATAACGAGGCTAGATTTAACCATGTTATTAGGGTTGCTAACTCGGAGATTGCTCAGTTACTTGGAAAAATTGGAAATAACACCAAGGCTAGTGCACCGAAAGTGGTATTGTTTAACCCTAATCCGTGGAGTACAAGTGGCCCCGTGAAGGTTTACTTTTCGGGTAAAGCATTAGCTAAAAAGAGTGTCCTAAATTGTGGGGTTCTTTCTCCCATTCTCTGGTTAGATTACGTGGAATTTGAATCAGTTAAGTACCGAACGGGTTTATTCATTGTGAGGGAACTTCAGGGATTAGGGTATTATACGCTCAAACTAACAGACAAAGCCAATGAAAGGAAAAACGGCTTAAGGGTAAACCAAACTGAGATCGTCGCAAAAAATTACACCTATAAGGTGCTTTTAGAAAAGGGTGGCGCGCTGCAAATAACTAGTAACAAGGAAAGAAATGTAATAGGGATCTTTAACATTCTGGTTGATGAGGGAGATGTTGGAGATGAATACAACTACGATAGACCCGACAGGGATCTCGTGGTATCTAGTGAAAACCATAAAGCAAAATTAAGTAGCGTAAAGTTCAATAGTGAAATCGCTGTAATCAAGGTAAATTTAGAAATGAAGTTACCAGAAGGCGCAGAGGGAAGGAAACGCAGCAACAATAAGGTCAAACAAGAATTCGAGATAACCTATACCTTCTATTATGAACTTGATCGAGTTGATGTGGAAATCAGATTCCATAATAAGGTTAAAGATCACAGGTTAAAAGCTTTGCATAGATTGAACATTAGAGCTAATGAAGTCTTCGAGGAAGTACACTTCTATGAGAATAAGAGGAAAATAATCGATAAAGAACCGAGGAAGATGCCTTGGAGTATCGAAGTTCAACCTAGAGTCCATCCATATCACGATTATATATACATAAAAAACGGGGATACCGGTGTAATGTTTGCCTCTAGGGGTCTATATGAATACGTAGCAAAAAGGGAGAAGGATGGCGTGGCTGTTTACCTAACGTTACTTAGAAGTGTTGGTTATCTGTCTAGAAAAAACTTGAAGAGTAGGTATGGGCATGCGGGGCCAGGATTAGAGACGCCTGGAGCACAGTGTTTAAGGGAAGTGAGTGTTCAATATGCGATTATACCATTTAAGGACAGGTGGGAGGCGATTAAGTTAGCAAAGAATTTTACCCAGCCAATCATAGGTGTTCAAGTGAATTTAAGTGGAAACCTCGAAGACGAGTTAACATTCTTAAAGATCAATGGGAGGGACTACCAGCACACAGCGCTTAAAAAACCGCTAAATTGGGGTAAGGTTCTTCTTCGTGTATTTAACTTGAAGGGAGATGAGAATGAAGTGGAAGTCGAGTTTGTCGGGGATTTCGATAGCGTTGTTGAAACAAATCTATTAGAGGAAACAAAGTTGAGTGAACAAAGGAGTAGAAATATTACTTTGAGGCCTTATGGAATCCATACTCTTGTGTTTGAGTGATTTTTTTGATGCCTTCATAACCGGATTATCCTTTTTTTCACTTCTTCTATGAATTTCTCGTTTAGTATTGCTCTTCTGTATAGTTTATCGGTTAGCTCGTATCTACCTTTATAGGATCTTACCATGTTTAAGTGTGTCAAGTATTCGAGGTATTGAAGGACTGTTGGTTTTCTCCTTTTAAGGGCGCGGGATATTTCGGCTAGTGATATGTAGGGAGTGGATGCTATTAAAAGCAGTATTCTCAGGTAAATTTCGGGTCTCTTCTTTCCGTGGAGTGCTCTAGCTATTTCCCCCCATACGATTTCTCTGGATTTGTCTTCTATGCGCCTTAGAATATCGTTTAGCTTGAATTCTCCCCTTGCTCTCTTCTCGATCACTATTTCTCTACCTGCCTCAACAAGCCACCCAGTTATCGTTCCAATCGCGCTTATTATGGCGTCGATCACTGTATCGTTGATATCTATTTTGCATTCTCGAAAACCAATTTTCAGGAATTCTCTAGCCTCTGTTTCATTAAAAGGTTCTAATACGAATTCCCTGATTAGCCTACCTAAAAGGGGCTCTGTGTATTTAGTTTTCTTTTCTAAAAGAGTTTTAACTGACGCAATAGATCCTAACAGGACAAACGTTAAATCTGGTGCGTATTTATCGTGTAGAGCCGCCAGAAATTTCGACAATTTCTTTAACTGGTCATCGAGCTCTTGAACTTCATCAATAATCACAACAAGTTTTTTCTTAATGACGTCCTCTATTAAGCTATCCAAGTAGTATTCTTCACCGGTTTTCTTTAACCTTAATACAAAACCAGCGAATGATACTTGCTCGATGCTCTTAAGTCTATCCCTAAACTTCTTGTCTTTAATGGATAATAGGCCCCTATAAAGCTTAAACAAAAAGTCTTCAAAAGCGCGTTCCTCATCCAACTCCCAGAGATTGATGTACACGTTCTTGAAACCCAAATTTGAAACAATCGATCTGGTCAGCGTGGTTTTTCCCACTCGTCTTATTCCCGAAATAGTGAACCATTCTCCACTTCTAATGTACTCAGCGAGTATTCTCTTTTCATTTTCAAACCCAAAAACCTTGTCTAATGGCTTCACTGTTGAGCGCGAGAAGTATCCTTTTTCTAAGCAATCCAATTTGACCTACCGTTAGTATTATACTAACGTTAGTATAATACTAATGTTCAAAATAAAAGGTTAATCGTTAAAAGAAAGACTCTCTACAGTTTTAGATTAAACATTTTGCTAACCCCATACTGTAAAGACATTCATTACATGTTGGCTCATTACCATAACAGTCCATGTCGTTGTTTTTAACAAACCAACAACCTGTTGATGAAAAGGGACAATCACCACACCATGGGAAGTACTTATTCATATTTGTGAGTTTGATTCTGAAGCTCTTATAGTTCATTTTTTCCCAAGCTTCTTCAACAGTTTCCTTGTTAAGATCAGCGAATATAACCTCCTTATCGATTCTCTCATGACCATTCACATACGCTCTGTGCGTATAAGCGTAATTCATGCAAGGTGCAACTTTCCCATCCCAGCGAACATACATTGCTTCTCTCTCTGCATAGGGGCATATCCGCTTGCTGTACGGCTGAAAAACATCTGGAATATCAATTTTTATACCAAGCTCTTTGGCGAGAACTCTAGACTCATTGATAACTTTTTGAACCTCATTGTAAAAAACGATGTTATTCCTAAGTTCACTGAGCATAATGGGGTTAATGTCAACATTATATGACTCCGCTTTACTCCAAGCAGAACGCAGTAAACCAAGAGCACTATAGCCCTGCTGGTCACCGTAAATTTGGAAGAACGCTTCATAGACTGCCTTTAAAACAAGTTTATCATCGCCAACCCCGAGAAGCTCGTCTGATAATAAGTAAGATTCCCTAGAAATCATACTGTACACAGCTTGTTCTGCCATCTCTTTGTTATAAGGAACTACAAATGACACGGAGATATAATCGATTCCCATATCACTTGCCATCATGACTAGATTAGGGAGATCACGATAGTTACTCTTCATTAACACCGTGGAGATACCCAGTTTTAAATCACTCTTCTTTTTCAGGCTCGCAACGTACTCTAAGTTACGAAACACACTTAAAGGTTGGATACCCTTCCTAATCTCAGAAAGCTTTGCAAAATCAGTTGTGTCAACAGAGAATACAACTTCATCTAAACCATAGTCAAGCACTAACTTTCTAGCCCTGTCTGGCGTTAACAGTGAACCATTTGTTATAAAGAAAACACTTCCGTTTCCCGACAATTTCTCCTTTGCGACTTTTACCATTTCATCAAATTTCGGATGAACGAGGGGCTCCCCTTCCCCATACAGCGTGACTCTCTCAATATTAGGGAATGCTTCCTCTGCGATCTTATTGTACAATTCCATTTTCATGTAGCCCTCATTTGTTTCCCAAAAGTGCCTAATGCACATTATGCAGTTGAAGTTACATCTGTTAGTGGGTTCTATTTGCAGAATTTTTGGGTAACCCATTGTTTTCACCATTCTCTGTTATCCTTGCAAGTATATTTCCTCGTTAATGGAATACGAATAACGTATATATGGTATAGGCATTTTAAATTAAATATCTTTAATCTAATACATTCCCTCAGAAATGATAAGCTAAAATGCTTCTAATTTAATTATATAGGGTTTAGATTTGCAATTTTTTTATCCGAAAACTGATTTTACCGTAAAACTTAAT
>JAGSHR010000216.1 GCA_029855985.1 Candidatus Njordarchaeota archaeon | reverse complement strand
TCGCTAGGGCTTTAGCGAACGATCCCCTTCTCTTATTGTTGGATGAGCCCACGGGGAACCTCGATGAGAAAAACGCCGTATTGGTATTTGAACTCCTGAACGAGTTAAACAGGGAGAAAGGAGTGACGATTCTTGTGGCGACTCACGATGTGGAACATGCGTTGAAGTTTGTTAACAAGGCCGTTACCATAAGGGATAAAAAGATAGTTGAGTATGGTGATAAGCGATGAGTTCTCTAGTTCTAGTTGAGATTTTCAGGGATATAAGGAGGAGAAAGTTCCAGGTTATAGCTATTATCTTCACGATCAGCATAGGTTTAAGCATGTTATCCTTGATAGGTAACATGAGCGCCAGCATGCATTTGACCATTAAAAATATAGAAGAGAAGTACAGTGAGCCGAACATTTTCTATTATTCTCAAGGTGACTTCTTTAATAGTAGCGTAATTGAAAAGGTAAAATCCATTAATGGCGTAGAGATAGTCGAGGGAAAAACTTCTCTTTATGGTTCGAGCATAATAAATGATGAATTTGTGAGCATAAGATTGTATGGGACACAACCAAAACCGAAACTTAACACAATATTGTTGGATAACGAGTCCATATGGGGTCAATTTAACGGGAATGTTTGTATCGTTGACAAGTACATGGCTGACCAAGTAAACTTGACTGTTGGGGATACGTTAGAAGTATACACCTCGAGAGGAACAATTACACTGGAGATTATAGCACTGGCTGATGCTTCTTGGTCAATTTCCTTCAGTAGACCCATTATATTGTACCTCTTCACCCCAATAGAAACTGTACAAAAAATGTATAACTCAAGCGGTTACACAGACATTTTAGTGAAGACAAGCGACAATGCCAATATCGAAGAGGTATACAAGGAGATCACAAACTTGTTGAAAAGTGAAGGTTACTCTTTTACCGGAAGGTATAAGACTGAGAGAGGGAGCTTCACCTCGGGCATCACTGTCGTTTTCTCGGTGTTGTTTATCCCTTCTCTGTTAATAGCGGGGTTATTGTTAGTTACTGTCCTCCTTAACAAGATCATTAACGAGTATAGGTTGTTCGGCGTTAGGAAAGCAGTGGGCTTTACGCCGGGTGAAATCGCTAAAATGATTATTTTATACGCTGTGATCTTGTATCTCTTGTCCATTCCAGTGGCATTCTTGTTGAGTTGGGGCATATCGATTTTAGCATTAAACATGATGATGAGTCGTTTCATACCGGAGTTAAAATATGCTATTGATATCCAGAGCTTTATTACAAGTGCAATAATAGGCTTTATGGTGATACTACTGTTCTCAATTTATCCAGCGAGAAAAGCCAGTAAAGTGAACGCTTTAAACGCTATAAGATGGGGTTTTGAGGCTCCAAAATACAAGTCCAAAGAATCAAGAGTGACCTTACCATTAACCATTGCATTGGCCCTTAGGAACATTACTAGAAGAAAAAAGAGAAGTGGGTTAATCTTATTATCCCTAATTGTGGGTTCCGCGGCTTTTATGAGTATAGGAACGATAACAGATTCAATAATTGACACATTTCAAAGCGCGCTGACTTCCGACAAATCGGATGCAATGATCGGGTACGCTAAGCCCATCAACGTAACCCAACTTGAGGACATTAGGCAGGTTGAGGGAGTAGCGATAGCTGAAGGTTACCATTACTGGCAATTTAACCCAGAGAACGCGACTTTCCTTGTTAATAATGTTGAGAAAGACGCTAAACCGAAATATTCCTATCCACTGTTTAGGTTCATGGATAAGGAGGAGGAACTCTACAAACCTGAGATATTATCGGGAACTTGGATCAATGGTGAAAAGGATGTTGTAGTAACATACACTGTATCAGAGTACCTAGGGATCAAAGTGGGTGATAACCTTACCGTAAAGTACACATCAAAGAGCCGAAACATAACCTTAAATTTCAAAGTTGTGGGAATCATGAAGTCTGTCTGGCAGAATGGTTGGGATTTCGTTGCAAACATTAAATACGCGTATGAAATTGGTTTAGCGGCAAACGGAACTTATTCCATAATTGCGTTTAAGGTTGACAAATCATACGAAGTGGAGAGCGTTGTTAAGAATGTTCTAAATGTTACTAGGGCGAATAATCCCACTTTCATTTATATCTCCAAGTACATGAATAGGGGGCTGAAAGATATAACAAGTACTATCTCTGGGTTTATGGGCACAATTTTAGTGTGTACACTGATAGTTCTCTTAATCGGTGTCACGGTGAGTTTTTTGCTATCTATTATTGAGAAAAAGTGGGAGATAGGAGTAATGAAAGCGATAGGTTTCACAAATAAGGATGTCTTTAGAGTGGTCTTAACTGAGTCGATTATCCTCGCCATTGCATCCATTGCTCCATCCCTATTACTTGGTAACGTACTAGCTAACTATTTTATAAACACGATAAGCAAATCAGGTTTCTTCATCGTTATTTACCCTTATGTTTCGAGTCTCACTCTATCGTTGGTAATACTTTTACCAGTAATAATATCAATGTTATCGATTATTCCCGCTGTAATAGTTGCAAGGAAAGTTAAAACAGCTGAATTACTCAAGAAGATGTTTTAGGTGACCAAAATGATTAGCGTTGAAAAGATGGTTAACAGAATTGGAAGAGTTCTCATTGGGCCGAGAGAAGCATTTGACGTAATTGTAATTGAGGGATCCTCCATTTGGGAGGGCATAATAATATCTATTATTGTTTCTCTAGGTTTAGCTTCCACAATTATTAGCTACAGTGAATCATCCCTTATGGGTATCTTATCCTCATTTTTTGCATCGTTTATTGGTATGTTCCTACTATGGGTGGTATTCACATTCATCTTAATGAAAGTTATCCAAGCTCTCTACGATGTGCCAGGAGACTATAAAGATTATTTTGGTTCAATAAGTTATTCATTAACCTCAGCTTTTCTCCCCGTGAGTTACAAGCTAATTACCCTCATTTTAAATATAGGTTACTTAACTTTCACACCCATTGTTGACATAATTATTGGTTTTGTTTGGTACTTTTGGCTTGTAGTTTTGATTTACATGTTTGTTAAAAGATACTTCAAGTTAAACCTTAAGCAATTTCTCGCGGCGGCCTTCATTTCACTAATCATTACCGGTTTGATTGTTGCCGTCACAGTCGTTATAACCATGTTCTTAATTCCATTAAGCACTGGACTTGAAATCACTGAATGGAGACTTCTTAATAACATCAAATCCGTTGTTTTCAAATTTTAACTAAACAAGAGGTGATTGCATAATGAAACCACACACCCTTATCGGAGTCCTATTTATCGTTTTAATGCTAACTGCACCAGCAATATTCCTAATAAGCAATTTAAACTTGATGGCGACACGCGGTGAAACCGTGACTATGATTAGATCCGGAGAAACTCCACCTGATAGAATTTCAGTTAGCTTGGGTAACGGGCTCGTCGTGTTCAAGAACAACGATACTGTGAGCGGATGGAGGTTAATAGTTGAATATGATAAAAATAGAGAAGAGCCCGAGATCAATTTTTCTAATGGGGAATTAGCGATTAAACTGAAAGACGGGAAGATCATAGTTGACTATAACTCAACTAGGGGCATTAAAGTTAACATCATGAACGGATTACTAACCGTTATCAACGTGGGAACAAACCTAAGCATAAATGGGTCCATTCTTAACGGTAACGCTAACTTTGTACTCCTAGAAAGCAACATAACCATAGGCTTCAAATTAATCAATGGAGGTGTAACCTTAAACTCTGTGTCAACAAATTTAACGGGGTACTTAGAAGTTATAAATGGTCGTCTAAATACCATTTTAGAACCATTAAATGGGGGAACAGTAAATTACTCCGTAGATAACGGAGAAGCTATAATCTACTCATCCAGCTTCAACATAACAAGTACGAAAACCAAAAACGGTGAATTTGGAACAATATATAAAGAGGGAGATAGTCTAAACATAACCATGCACGTAACCAACGGCAGTCTAACAGTAATTATAGTGCCCTTAAAGGTAACGGAGGAAGAACAATGAGAGTAACAAGGAGGGAACCAGTGAAAGCCTGGTTAGTAATGGAAGCAATAAAAGAGGAGACAAGACAAAAAATAATCCAATTACTGCTAGAGAAGAAAGAAATGACACTAACTGAAATACAAGAACACGTTAAGAAGACTCTACCAACACTGTTATTCCACATGAATGCCCTGGAAAAAGCCGGTATAATCACGTGGAAAACAGCAAAGAAAGGGAAGAAAACCACTAAAGTCTACAAGGTCAAAACAAAAATACTCGAAATAGAGATAGACATTGAGGTATTCTCAAAAATAAGCAACATGAAGACAATAGACAAGATAGCGAAAGACACAATAAACAAGCTTCAAGAAAAGGGAATAAAGATAAAGAAAGATATGAGCATAGATGATCTAGTAAGCACTGGCTTAGACGCGTTAATGGCCCTAATAGTAAAAGACTACATTGAAAACTACGAAGAAGAAATAGCAAAATACCTCTATGAAAAGCACAAGGAGGTACTGGATGAGACAAATGACCCTATTGAGATAGCTGAAAAGCTAAACAT
>JAGSHR010000004.1 GCA_029855985.1 Candidatus Njordarchaeota archaeon | reverse complement strand
GCAGTACTCTTTCATCTTCTACTATGTTGGATTACTCAGCATCTTCTCAGACTTAGGCGTGAGTTACTACTTCATGCGCGAGGTCGCTAGGGACAGAAGTAGGGCGGAGGAGCTTTTGCCCCATGTTCTTGGGTTTAAAATTGTATTGGCCCTAATAAACTTCCTCCTAATTGTTGCACTGACGATACCCCTCCCAAAGCCCGGATGGATGAAAGGATTGATAATTCTGGCTGGAGCAGAAGCCATGCTCACATGGATCTCCTACATATTTATTCGCCTCATGTACGCCCATGAAGTTACCAAGTACGAGGCAATTGCTAAGGTAGTTGAGCGGGCATGGGCTTTTTTTGTCGGTGGTGCCGTTCTCTACTTCTACCGAGCCCTCTCACCGTTCATTTTAACCCTCCTCATTGGTTACATGATTAGAGAGGCACTGAGAATACGTTGGGGCTCGAAATTCGTGGACAAAATCGAGATCAAGTTTAAACCCGAAGTCTGGGCATCTCTCTTGAAGAAGTCGTACCCATTCTGGCTGATTGGATTGTTCACCCTCATCTACTACCGCACCGATATGGTGATGCTTAGCCTCATGAAGGGAGACTATGAGACGGGGATATACCGAGCAGCATATACATTAATTGAAGTTTCACTGTTTGTTCCACGCATTGTTGTTTCAATAACAATGCCATCAATGGCGAGACTGTGGGTGGAAGACAAAAAGACACTAGAAGTTATCTTTAGAAAAAGCTTCCAGGTGCTCGTTCTCATCGGAGTCTTGGGGACTGCAGGGTACTACATCCTCGCAAGAGTTGGGATTATCCTTGTCTTCGGAGAGAAGTTTCTCCCCAGTGTACCCGTTCTAAGGATTCTGGCCTTTGCTATACCGTTCATGTTCCTAAACTCCCTCTTCGGAAGCTTCATGAACGCCACCGGACGGGAGCTGACGTTCACTAAGATAACCGGATTCACGGCTTTGCTGAACGTCCTGCTAAACTACATCCTTATACTCCATTACGGTGCCAGCGGGGCGGCGGTGGCGACTGTGGTGAGCCAGGGAGCGGCAATCTTTTTGAATATTTCATTTTCATTATATTCCAGAGTTCATTATATTCCAGAGAGGTGAGAGAGCTATGGAGATTCTAGCAGTAATCCCAGCCCGTGGAGGTAGTAAAGGAATAAGAAAGAAAAACCTTAGACTCCTAAATGGCAAACCCTTAATCTATTATCAAATTCAAAATTCCCTAAATAGCGAATGGATAACAGATGTTGTAATAACCTCAGATGATGAGGATATACTGAGTTATGCATCTAATTTTTCAGTGTATCTAAGAAAACGCCCCATGGAATTAGCGTTGGACCACGTTACCCTAGATCCCGTGATTTATGATGCGACAGTTTATATGGAGAATTTACTCAATAAAAAGTATGACATCATCATCACCCTCCAGCCGACATCCCCGTTATTAAAACCAACAACCATAGACAAAGCAATCGAGAAATTCATTTCAGAAAACTTGGACACCCTAATACCCGTAGTCGATGCCACACACTTATACTGGAAAGAGGAAAACGGGAGGATAACACCGGATTATCAAGTAAGGTTAAATAGACAATGGCTCCCCAAAAAATATAAAGAAACTGGAGCATTTTTAATAACTGGAAGGGAATTCGTAACACGAGATTCCAGATTTGGCAAAAATATTGGGATTTTCATTCTAGATGACATCGAAGGCCTGGATATAGACACCCCCCTAGACTGGCTTACTGCCGAGACATTAATGCGCAGGTTAAAAATCTTGTTTATAGTCAACGGAAACGAGAAGATCGGCATGGGACACGTCTACAGAACATTAACCCTAGCGGACAGGCTAACTGGTCACGATGTTTTTTTCTTAACTTATAATAGCGACAAAAAAGCGACAAAATTAATACAAGACGCTGGATATAAAATTATTAACGTTCCACAGAACAACCTCATCGAAAAGATTGCGGAGATGAGTCCGGATATAGTGATAAACGATGTCTTAGATACGGAGAGGGAATACATCAGAAAGCTAAAAGAACTCGGATTCTTCGTTGTTAATTTTGAAGACCTGGGGGAGGGAGCGGATGAAGCTCACATAGTGTTTAACGCACTTTATGAAAAAACTAATCCAAAACCCAATCACAAGTTCGGTTATGAATATGAATGCTTGAATGAAAAGTTCTACCTTTACCCCCCTATTGAATTCAGAGATCCTCCCAAAACCCTCTTTGTAAGCTTTGGTGGAGTTGATCAGAATAATCTAACGGCGAGGGTCCTAGAGCTAGCGCCAGCCATCCTCTCAGAGACCCGCCTTAAAAAAATAATAGTTGTCACGGGACCTGGATACCTGTATAAAAAACGACTCAAAAAGTTGTCAGGTAAGCTAAAAGAGTGGGATAATCACATCGAGTTACATCAAAATGTTACTAACATGCCCAGATTAATGAAAGAAGCCGATATTGCGATAACATCCAATGGACGAACCATCTATGAATTAGCCGCTATGGGGATTCCAACAATCAGCATTGCTCAGAATGATAGAGAAACCCTCCATTTATTCGCTCGATATCATAGGGGGGTCAAATACCTTGGAATAGCATGTACAGTAAGTCAGGAAGACATGTTAAAAGCCATCAGAGAAATTGTAAATGACTCATATCTGCGAAAGAAGATGTATCTAGCTCAAATTGATGCCTCTAAGGTTATAAGGCAGGGAATTGATAAGGTCATGAATGAAATTTTCTCTGCGTATTGGAGGTGGAACAATGAAAGAGATCAAGATTGGTAAACGGGTAATTAACAGGGACAAATTTGACTTGCCATATATTATCGCAGAGGCTGGTGTGAATCACGAGGGAGACATTGAGAGAGCAAAGCAGATGATTGAAGAAGTGGCAAAAGCCGGGGGAGATGCAATAAAGTTCCAGGCGTATAAAGCTGAAACACTAGCCTCAAAATATTCTCCCGCTTATTGGGATACCACAAAGGAACCTACGAGATCCCAGTATGAGCTCTTTAAAAAGTACGACAGGTTCTGGAAAAACGAGTTCGAAGAACTGGCAGACTATGCAGAATACTACAGAGTGGATTTCTTAGTCACCCCCTTTGATACAGAGAGCGCTGACTTTCTAGAACCTTTAGTCCCAGCATATAAAATAGCTTCAGCAGACATAACTAATAAACCATTCTTGAAGTACATTGCTAGAAAAGAGAAACCAATTATAATTTCAACTGGTGCCTCAACGATTTCTGAAATCTGGAGAGCTGTTGAGTGGATTAGAGAGGAGGGAAACGATCAAATTGCCATTCTTCACTGTGTTCTTAACTATCCAACAAAATATGAGGATGCTAATCTTGGTGCGATAGTGAAAATGCGCGAAGTTTTCCCAGACTATATTGTAGGATATTCGGATCATACTCTCCCTGATCATGTTAACGAGGTCCTAATAACATCGTGGCTTTTAGGTGCTCAAGTTATCGAGAAACATTACACATGGAACAAGGACTTGCCGGGAAACGATCATTATCATGCTATGGACTATGATGATCTAAAGACAGTCATTAATAAAATGAAATTTGTCAAAAAAATTGTTGGAAAATTTGAGAAGCACTATCTGGAAAGTGAAGAGATTTCAAGAAAATACGCCAGGAGAAGTTTAGTTGCAAAGAGGTATATTCCCAAGGGCAAGATGATTGAAGAAGAGGATATTACCTGGAAAAGGCCAGGAACTGGAATTCCCCCCTGGATGATCGATTATGTAATAAGAGGAATCTCCCTAGAAGACATAAAAGAAGACGAGATATTGACCTTTAAGAAGATTAGGCTAGCAAATAACCAGTAATAACATGATGTGGGTGATTGTACTAATGAAACGTGTTGGCATAGCTCATGGTGCTATTAGAAATGCTGGAGACTACCCAATTTACAAAAGAGGATTTAAATTAATAAGAAAAGTTCTTGGAAATAACGTTGAATATGTAGAGATCAAGCGATGGAAACCTTTTAATGAGAACCTCAGACTAGATGCGATCATAATACTAGGAGGGCCAATAGTCTCTAGAAGAATTCATCAACAGGCCAAGAATATATTTAGATACATTCAAACATATCAACCAGAGATTTCCGTGATAGCAATAGGGGTCGGTGTATCAGGTGAAAACTTCAAGTCCATCACTGAATATTTTCTAGATAGTGATTCCATAAGATTTTGGACAAGAGTGGGAATGAATTCTGGGCTATTGTATGTAAGGGATAAAGTGACCAAGGACATCCTAAAGGAGTACGGGACCAAATCATACCTCACAGGATGTCCTGCCCTCTATTCAGATGGCATCTCCCCTCAGATAACCAATATTAAATGAATCCTAGTTACATTAACAAATATCTTATATTCAAGACCTTCAAGACTACAGTTATTGTTTTTGAGTTTGATACTACTTTGTTATATTAAGTTGATATTTCATAAAAAAAGTATATATTTATT
>JAGSHR010000282.1 GCA_029855985.1 Candidatus Njordarchaeota archaeon | reverse complement strand
AGATGTGTATAAGAGACAGGTGATATACAGCACGCATTTATTGTTTGAAGCAGAAAAAGTCTGCACAAAGGCATACTTCATATATAGGGGTACTTTAGTTGCTCACGGGGAACTGTACGAGATCAGAAAAAAGCTCCAAGAATACCCACACAGAGTGAGAATCAAGGTTTTAAACAACATTTCTAAACTGCTAAAAAAGATAATTGATTTACCCTACGTAAATAGCTTACACGTAGTCGATAGGGTGGATGACAGGGGAACTATTGAGGTTAAAGTAGTTGATCCAGAAAGGTTCTACAAGGAAATTCCGAGTCTGCTCCTCGAAAACAAAATTATTTTGGAGGAGATAGAAAGCGTTGATGATAACTTGGATACACTGTACAAGTATATTCTTGAGGTATCAAGGGAGGTGTAAGTTATAATGAGAGGGAAAGTGAAATACGCTGTAAGCTTAACATGGGACATTGTTAAACTCAATTTAGGCATCGTACTGAACAGTAGAAAGTTCATTGGAGTGCTCATATTCTTGTTTGGTATCAACACCTTACCTGGGTTCGTATCTTACATTATTGCCTCAAAGTTCAAGTATTATAGTGCGCTAAGCAAAATCTTGGATTTTACTGCCACCTGGGAAGTATTACTTTTATCTAATGTTTTCGCAGTGATACTCCCCTTATTCCTAACAAGTATCGCATTAAACGACCAAATAAGACTCAGAAGAATGTTTAACATTGCAGTGCGACCAGTTAGAAGAGAGTTGATCTTTACGGGGATAATGGCAGCCATACTAATCATGTCATTCATAATAGGTTTGTCCCTTGGAGCCTACTTTTACCTTTCATTAACTTTAGGGGCCTTAACGGGTGGAAAGTATATCCCAATACCGCCCATGATCATAATTCAATTAACACTCCTTATAACATTATCAGCCCTATTCTATTCGAACTTCATGGCGCTAATATCACTTTACACAAAGGACTACGGGTTAAAATCAATAATTGTTTTCTTCTTCTTGACAATGCTTTTCGATCTGTTATTCACGGCACTAGGGGGAAATTACCTTCTAGTAACCATCAACTACTATAAAATCTCTACACTATACAACCTTGCAGGCGACCCTATTTTAATGGAGAAATTAGCGAATCAAATTCCTATACCGCCAGCATCCATCCCAACAACTTTCTTGACTCTAACAGTAAGTTCAGCTATAATTTTCTCTTTAGCACTCAAATTATTCGTAAATCATGATATTAACTAGGAACAAAGGTTCATTGAGGGGCATAATTTGAGAATTTCACACAACTTTATTCACGAATGTTTTAGAGAAAAAAGTTGTAAATTAATTTTTGCATGGTACCTATTTGACATTTTCCTCTCACTGTTAATAGGTTTAACAACAGGTGAATTCGGAGTATTCATTTACCTAATAATTTGGTTAGCAGTCTTCCTAGTTTTCTACGGTTTCAGATTTCACGCATTCATAGTAACCGCTCTAATATTATCTGTTATCGAGGAAACAATAGCCTATTACGTTGGTGGAGGACTAGGGGGTATGGCAAAGTCCCTTCTTGATGACTATGCGGGATCTATACCGGTTTTCATTGGATTCATTATTGGTTGGTACCTATTCCTAAGAAAATATAGGGTGAGCGAAGGTAAAATCTTGATTTTAAGCGGGTTACATGGTTTCATTATAGAGGTAATCTTAACGGGCGCCATTCTTAATCCTTTGGCTACAATTTATCTCGGAGGCTCCTCGATATTCATTTACGGTTCCATAATTCTTGCACCAAAAACCCCAAGTGGGGAAAGTGAGCCTACAGCGTCGAAAATCGCAGTTTGGTTTGCCATAACATTCATATTAATGGTTATAGGTGGAATTCTCGCATCGACCCTTAGGAGTCTAATCTAGCTATACCCGTACGTTATCAAAACATTTTTTTCTCCTATTTCATGTGCTCCCTTATCTTCTCACCAATCAAGACAGCGATTTCGCTTTTCTCTTCCTCACTAAACTTTTTGCGACTAGCAGTGATTCTTAAGCCATCA
Organism: Candidatus Njordarchaeota archaeon; assembly: GCA_029855985.1. The sequence goes on along the minus strand of JAGSHR010000282.1, from coordinate 2,660 downwards.
TCCTTGTATCTTGGGACAACATGTATGTGAGCGTGGAATATGACTTGACCAGCTGCGCGCCCAATATTCGTAATTATGTTAACTCCCTCCGCACCTAAAGCTTCTCGAGAAGCCATAGCAACAATTTTAGCAACTTTAAACAAATGAGCCAGCGTTCGATCATCAACCTCCAAAATATTTTCAAAGTGTTTCTTAGGAATGACAAGCGAATGACCACGTGTCAAAGGATATTTATCCAGTATAACAATAACCTTATCATCCTCATACAACCTATACGCGGGCAATTCACCATTAACTATGCCACAAAAGACACAATCCATAATCAACACCTATTTTTTCCAAACGCAAAACGTATTAAAGGAGTAGACCAGCAAATTAGTGCAATATAACTCAATCGATTTATAAAAAATTTACCCATTCCACCCATTAACATTAAGTTTAAAGTCTTTTTATTTCAGCTGATCTAAAGCGAAGCGCTCCCTAAAGCCCTTGATCTGGTTAACCTTTAAATCACAGAAACAGTATAATGAGAGCAAAAAAAACATGGTTAAAGTTAAAATAATGTTTGAAGTGAATGCTCTCACTATATTTTTATGATAACGTCAATATGGGGTGTTCCACATGTCAAGGCTCATTTTCTGGAACCACTACACATGGAAAGAAATCGAGGAACTAGACAGAAATGTTATTTTACTGCTACCGATCGGAAGTTGTGAACAGCACTCACTCCACTTACCTCTTGGAATGGATTATTTTAGCGCCGAGCGCTTAGCTGAGGATATCGCTAAGAAAAACGAGAAAATATATGTTCTCCCAGGGATACCATACGGTGTATCAGAACACCACATGGACTTTAGGGGCACAATAACCCTAAGACCTGAGACACTAATAAACATTGTGGAAGACATCGTTGGAAGCCTTCATAAACACGGGTTTAACAATATTGTAATAATAAATGGCCATGGAGGGAACACGTCTCCCCTAGAAGTCGCTATTAGGAATATTAGAGAAAAAATGGGCGTGAAAGTGTACCTAATAAATCCATGGGAGCTAGCTAGAGATGTAATCGATGAGACACTAGAGAGTGATGTTTGGGGCCACGCATGCGAATTCGAAACTAGCGAGGCCCTATATATAATACCAGATCTCGTGAGAAAAGAGAAGATAGAGGATCCGCAAATAAACAAGGAAATGCATGAATTGATAGGGAAAGCTCACATGCCATGGCACACAATCGAGATAACTAATACAGGAAGCCTAGGTTACCCAACAAAAGCATCAAAAGAGAAAGGAGAGAAACTGTATAAGGCAATGTTAGAGCGAACAATAGAGCTAATAAAGCGACTATACAATATTAGATAAGAAGGTAATAGAAATTAGTTAACAATTTCTCAATTTGCATGTAAACACCAAATACTGGAAAAAGGAAGTGTTATAGTATGAGAGTAGCTATCCCAAGTTATGAATGCGACTTAAATTCGAACGTGTTCGAGCACTTTGGGAGAGCCCCATGCCACATTATAATTGACATAGAGAACGGTGAAATCAGAAGCGTTAATTATATTGAAAACCCAAACATAGAGGAGCATTCGCCTGGGGAGATACCAAGACTATTACACGAAAACAATGTAGACGTATTAATAGCAAGAGGCGTCGGGAGAAGAGCAATATTCTTCTTTAGCGAATTTGGAATAAACGTGATCACAGGGGCAACAGGGAGAATCAAAGATATCATTGAAAAATTTATAAGAGGAGAATTATACAGCACGCCGTACGAACCAAGAGAAAAATGGAGAAACCACCAATAATAACATGAAAAAAATTTTAATTGCGATGAAGAGCGGTAAACGATAGGGTTAACATGGCTTCACATGCTTGTTAGACCTCCATCAATGGGTATTATAGCACCAGTTATGTACTTTGACATATCTGATGCGAGGAACAATATTACAGTTGCTACCTCGTCCGGCTCACCGAAGCGACCAAGCGCTACTCTACTCGTATATTCTTTTGCCTTCTTGAGGGCTTTTGGCCCCATTTTTGCTGCTATCTTCATGGTTCCAGGTGTTTTTATCCCTCCAGGGGCAACAACGTTTGCCCTTATTCCATGTTTCCCATAATCTCTCGCAATAGCTCTAGTTAGGGCGATTATTGCGGCTTTTGTTGATGTGTAATGTGCTAAATTGCTTTCGAATGGTAGCAGGGCTTCAATGCTGCTTGTGTTGACTATTATTCCCTCTTTCTTTTCCTTTAGTAGTTTTTTGATGAAATGTTGGCTCATCCAAAACACTGAGTAATAGTTAACTTTGAAGATTTTGTCTAAGAATTCTTCTGTTATTTCTGTCATTTCTTTGAAGGGGTAGATACCTGCTATGTTGATTAATATGTCTGGTGTTGACTCCAAGTTTTCCCAGAATTTATCAATTTGTTGTTTGTCTGATAAGTCAACAATGTGAGTGTTAACTGTGACACCGAATTTTTCGGCTTCTTTTTTGGTTTTATTCAATCCATCTTTATCGATATCTATGAGCTCTAGGTTTGATCCTGCTTCAGCAAACCTAATAGCTGTTGCTTTCCCTATTCCAGCGGCTGCTCCGGTGATTATAGATGTTTTACCTTTTAGTTCGATAAGTTCATGTAGGTTCTTCATAGTATTCACC
>JAGSHR010000030.1 GCA_029855985.1 Candidatus Njordarchaeota archaeon | reverse complement strand
GTTTTATTATTTCTTGTATTTCTTGATTTGTGTATCCCTTTTGTTTGAGATATTTTGTGTATAGTTTTTGGAATAGTTTTATTGTTTCTTCTTGATCTATTTTTGTTAGTATGATTGCTGTGTGTGGGGGGTCGTCTTCTAGTATTGCTATGATTTCTTCGTTTTTTATTATTATGTAGGTGTATACTGTGCCATCAAGTACGATCAGTTTAGTGTCGTTTTCCTCTATTGTGTGTAGGAGTATGTCTTTCCAGACTTTCATAGGAGTCCCTCCGATTTCGCTTCTTCTAGTAGTTTATCTATTAGGTCTAGGAACTTTGGATCCTGTAGGCTCTTTCTGAGGATGCTGTTTGCCAGCATTTGTTTTGCGTCTTCTAAGAAGTTATTCATTGTTTTTTCTAGCGCTTTGAGTATTTTTAGGAAATTGTATACGTCTGATATATTGTTTATCTCTATTGGCCTTCTAATCCTCAGGAACTCGAATATTTCTATTAAATAGTTTGAGTACACCCTCAGGTCTATTGGTTCATGATCATTGATTGTGGTACCTGAGTACTCTATCATTTTATCTGGGTCAGCTAACAATTTTTCTCTAAGAGTGAAAACGTACTTGTCTCCGTCAGAGGTTTCTATTATTATTGTTATCGTTCCCTCTGCCTCGTTTCTAGAAGAGCTCTTAAACACTATTCTCTTCCTACTCTTCTTAATCTCCTCTAGTTTTCGATAGTACTCCTCCCAAGAATCCATTTTAATCCCCTTAACCTATATAAGGAGCCTTAATTAAATAAATGTGTTTACCCTCGAGCACCAATATAGGTTCCTTGTTGCCACTAATATGTTTTTTAACCAACTTGAAGACCTTTCTGTAACGCTTTAAATCAGTAAACTTGAAGGTTGCTCCATTCTCTCCGCGATAAATAACCTCGTCAAATCTATCGATACCTCTAAAAGCTATAAGTTCACCGTTAATAAATGGGAGATCCACATCTTTTCTCGCAATAGCTGAGGTCCTATCGGCACTCAATAGGTAACCCTTCTCCTCGAACTCCTCTAGAGACAATTTAACATCGAGATCTTCCATTAAAGCAAAAGTCAAAGCAGCATCAATGGGATTCCTAATTGGTCTATTATGGGAATATGGCCGATCTATCACCTCTAGAAGAACCCCTAACTCCAATACTTCAGGCTCGTATAGTACATCGTCATCAATCTCTATGCCCCCATTGTAAACCAATTTACTCTTATGTTTCCAGAAAACCTCACTAATTAATCTCTCAATTATATCATTGATCTCGGTTAAACCGGCAAATCTATACCTCTTGTACCCAAGGATCTCCAATCTGTAAAACTTCCCAGTCTTTGTGAAACTATAGCTTGGTATAAGGGAATACTGTTGTAGCTTATACAGTAATTCTCTAGTAAACATCTCCATTAAACAATCGTCACAAACAGGATTAACCCAAGCACCCTCGTACCCATATAGAAAATCATTATCAACTTCATATATGAACGTTGACCCATCACTAGTAATCAAGAAAGCCTTCCTGCGACAAACCTCACAAACCTTCACATTTCGGATCGACAAACCACGATTTTTTAGCACCTTTAATATTTCATTTTCATATTCCTCTATCTGCATTTTTCTTCACCCGGGCCTGTGTTGGGGTTTCCCTTCATCGCCTTTTTGGCTCTGGGTTTGCCGGGACTGTGGAAGCATCCACAGTCCTCTCGGCGCCAAAAACAAAAGAGGAAAAAAGAAAAAAGAAGGCTTAAAAGTTATATAAAATACCCCTGGAATCTCTTTCGTTTAATGTATCCCATCATCTCAGTAATGCATTAATTTCTGGACTATCATATCCATCTGGTAACTCTTTTTCAATCAATATTTGTATACCCCTATCTTTCAATTCTTTGGCTATTTGGAAACTGTTTGGTATAATACCTCTTCTATTGAAATCTCTAATTATTTCAATTATCGTCTCTAGGAGTTTCTCGTTTCTCATCTTTCTCACCGTTAAAGAATTGGTCGACAAAAAAGAATTCGTTTGAGTACAATTCCATTTTCGTGGTAAAGATCTCTTGTAGGAATAATTCGTGTTTGTTTCTTTTTTCGATAATTTCTTCTCTTTGACTGTTGCTGGATAATATTATATAGATTATGCTCTGCCAAACCCTCCATCTCTCATCTGATACATCTATGCCAAATATCCTCAAAACTTCTCTTTGATCAATGTTAAGTATTCTAGCTAACGTGAGTACATAAGACACCACATATACCTTCGAGTAATAATCATTTATTATGTTCTCAATTGGCCTAACAGTATAATTTGCAACTAGATGCGACAAGATAACAACTGGTTTTCTAGGTTTAATTCCCCTCGTAAGGTATAGAAACTCAGACAAAGTACTCCTTACAAACCTACTATTATCCTCAAGATTACTCATCAACTCATATGCCTTAAAACCAAAAGTAGATATAGGCACATCTATACCTAAATAATCGTACCTTAGCTTTAACAATTTTGCCATAAACAAGCTATTAACAGGCAAATTAAACCTCTTAGACACCAAAATCTTGAAAACTACTGATCTATCACCAAAATACCTCTCCAATATTTCAAACTTCTTTTTCAAAGACTTTATCCATCCATTTTCCTTTTTTATATTTTCTTCCTTCACTTCAACTTGCATTTTTCTTCCCCTCCCGCGTGTCGGGGTTGCCTCCTCATTTTTTCATTGGAGGCTTGCCGGGGTGACAGAC
>JAGSHR010000009.1 GCA_029855985.1 Candidatus Njordarchaeota archaeon | reverse complement strand
CTGTACGGTATCGCCGTCTTCTCCACCCTCTTCCGGTTTCTCCTGTATCTTCTCGGGTCGAATTTCTCCTTGATTGTTCTCGTCGCTACGCCTCTCTTAGCGTTCTTCTTGGGCTTAACTTGGAAGTCGATGCCTCTGACTATCGCCGTTTCACAGTTAGCTTCCGTAAAAAACTCTGCGTCAGCGTATACCGTCGAGTTCACCGGCACTTCGCTGAGGAAGTCCATCACTTGGTGACCATCACTAACAATGACATCCACCGGCATATCCGTCGATAAATCCACTAGAAACTTGACCGTGTAAGTCATTTTCCTCAAGGCTTTCTTAGCGCCTATAGTCGTCACCGCCATGTACTCAGTTGTTACACCTGTTCCATCTATCCCATATTCCTCTTCCATAGCCCCAAACTGCCTAACAATAGGCTTTGCCTTTTCCTCATTCAGCCACTTCATGAACTCTTTTAACCACTTTTTAAGGCGACTTTTTTTGAACAACTCGACAAGCCTCTGTTTCGACGGCACAGGGTATTTAGCATCATCAGACAACCTAATGTCGACTCCATTATCAATCAGCCACTTCCTAATCGAATCAAAGCTGAATCTTGGACCTAACTCCTTCACAACATAAATTACGGCAATAGCTTCCCTATCATAGAGTGGTTTTCCTCTACTGCCCGTTTTTAGTGGGTGTATCTCGGCGTATTCCTTGGCTAGTGAAAGCAGGTCTTTGAACATTTCTAGTAGCGTCAGTTTGTCGGCTATGTCTCTAGCATCATCGTTAGTCGGATCCCTTGTGACCTTAGGCGACCAAGGCTTTTTCCTATCTGGTTTTAGCCTGTACTTCTCGTTCCTGTTTATCCATTGGACGAGCGTTTCCACCGTGGCGTTAACACAGAGCTCGACGGCTTCCTCAACAGTTTCAGGGAACCACGATGGTAACGCGAAGAATTCTTTAGGCGTCATTGATGACGGTAAACTGTCAGGAAACAAAAAACCTCGATACCTTTTAGCCCGAAGATTAACGGGCTTAACATAGGCAAATAATTGGCGAGTATCACAATAATTTATATCTCCATCATGGCTATTAGTTTCATTGGGGCCTAAGGCCATATGAGGCACCTTGGGTGAGTGTTAACCAAAAATATTAGGCCTTAGGCCCCCTCTAAAAACTTAATTCGCCATTAATTAAGCATAATTAAAAAACTCCGACCATCTTCCTGTTTTAACCTGCTTATAAACCGGTTTCATCGATATTTTGTCTGATTTAAGCATGGATAAGGGCGTATTTTAACAAGAAAAATATTTGCACAGTTAGAGAGTATATTGAATATTTAAATACGATAAAAAATTTGTTAATTCAGTAATATTGAAAATTTCTATGGTTGATGAACATGTCAAAAAGCTTTAATCCTAATTGTTTTTTTATGGGTCCAAGAGGCGAAATGGAAGATATCATAAGGAATGTTATCATCAAATCCCTTGAGCAAATAAAGGATATTAGGGTAGATGTTGCGAATGAAATGGTAATTGATAATTCATATTCTAGGTGCACATGTGATAAAGAAAATAAGCAAAATAACGAATTATGTGAAGCTTTAGCTCAATATGTTAATGCACTAGTTAGTAAAATTAATGAAAGATTGTACTTCGATAATCAATACAATGTATATGGTGTACCCGTATATGAACCCAACTATATAGCACATATGTTGTCGGATGTTCTATGGCCATCTATTATTGGTAAGTTAATAGGTGATTTTTGGAATCAGAATAATATTGTTTGGGAGGTCAGCACGGTCACTACCCAACTAGAAAGGGAAGTGCTAGCTATACTTGCTAAAGTCATAGGATTTGAAAATAGATTTCCTAGCATCAATACAAAATTCGTAGAGAATTGGAAATTTAAGAGTGGATATTCATATGGCCGCTTAACTGGTGGAGGGACTATAGCCAATTTTGAAGCTCTTTGGATGTTTAGGGAGAAAGTTTTTCTAGCTCATGAGTTAGCTGGAGATGATTATATGATTCTACTGAAAAACTTCTGGGATAATATCATCAACGCTCATAATGATTTTCTTTCACTTATAAAGCATCTATCAGCAAATAATAAGGGTGTATATGGAAAAAAGATTTTGTTCTTCTCCTCGAAGGTTGCACATTATTCAATAGATAAAATTATTAATGCTCTTGGGCTAGGTTCAAAAAACTTAGTTAAAGTTAAAGTAGATAAGAATCATAGAATTATAGTCAATGAATTAGAGAGAGAGATCATCAAGAAACATAATAGAGGATATCTAATTGGTGGTGTAGTGGCAACACTAGGTACCACTGAATTTGGTAGTTTTGATCCTTTACATGAAATCATAAACTTAAGAAAAGAATTAGAAGATGAAGGAATATGGTTCCTAGTGCATGTTGATGCTGCTTGGGGGGGGCCATTAGTATTAATTAAGGATATTAAACAAAATAATAGATATTTATTAAATGAAAATACCCGAGAAGCACTTAATTACATGAAGGAGGCTGATACAGTAACTATTGATCCACATAAAATGCTATATATTCCATACCCTGCTGGGGCAATATTGTATAG
>JAGSHR010000187.1 GCA_029855985.1 Candidatus Njordarchaeota archaeon | reverse complement strand
TAACAACAATATGGCTAACAATATACACAGCCATAGTGACAATACCATACCTACTAATAGCCTATGACACCTTGGTATTCACCCAATACTACGCCTACAAAATAGGCCTAAAACACGCAAAACAACTATTATATTATAATGATTACACAAAAAGAACGGAAAATCCAATTTTGTTTGAATAGTGGAGTGCGCTTTTTTTGTAAAAAAGAAAAAGTTAAAAAGCAAAAAATTCCCAATTATTGAATATTGGAATGGGCGGGTGGCCTAGCGGGAGGGCGTCCGGCTGAAGGCGCCCTTTGGGTGTTCGGATACCGGAAGGTCGGCGGTTCGAATCCGCCCCCGCCCACCAGTTTTGGTGTTGTTGTGGGGCCGTAGGATAGCCAGGTTATTCCGGCCGGCTCCAGCGTTTGTCGGTGTCGGGGACACCGGTAGGTCGGGGGTTCAAATCCCCCCGGCCCCACCAAGGGGCGCGGGTGGTCTAGCTGGTTAGGATGCCGCCCTTCCAAGGCGGTCGCCCGGGTTCGAATCCCGGCCCGCGCACCATTTCTTTTTCTTTTTTAGAGGTTTTCCCATTGGTTTATTGTTGTTCTTTTTAGTGTGTCTTGTTTGATTTGGTAGATTTTTTCTGCTGTTTGTGTTATGTTTGTGTTGGTTTTTGCTGTTAGTAGGTTTTCTTTTTGGTTTAGTTTTTTTATTGTTCCGTAGAGTGGTGTTGCTATTTGTGTGTGTCCGAAGAAGTGTAGTGTGTATCCGTTTTTGTGTTGGAATGTTTCTGCTCCGTTTATGTATACGTAGATTACTTCGTTTTCTATTGCTCTTGCTGGTACCACTGTGTCTATGAATAGTGCTTCGGTGTCGTGTTGGGGTATTTGTTTTGCTGTTTCTTGGTCTATTTGCCATCCGTATTTGTCTTCTTGTGTCCAGAATGAGGGTGTTATTATTATTTTTGCTCCTTTTAGTGCCATTGTTTTTGCTATTTCTGGGAATGCGAGGTCCCAGCATATGTTTATTCCTATTTTTCCGTATTTTGTGTCGAAGACGGGTTTTTCTTTTGAGGGTGTTGCGAATGTTTTTTCTGAGGCCCATAGGTAGTTTTTTCTGTATTTTCCTATTATTTCCCCGTTTTCGTTTATGAGTATGCTTGTGTTGTATATTTTGTCTTTTTGTTTTTCGTAGATTGTTCCCATTACTATGTGCATGTTGAGTTCTTCTGCTAGTTCGCTGAATTTTTCTGTGTATTTGTTGGGGATTTCCATTGCGAGGTTTTGGTAGTTTGGTGTTAGTGGGCCTGTTAGGAATATTTCCGGGTATGCTAGTATGTTGCATTCTTGTTTGTGTGCTTCATGAGCGAATTGTATTGCTTTTTCTAGGTTTGTTTCTGGTTCTAGGTGTGCTATCTTCATTTGGGCGGCGCATATTTTGATTTCCATTTTTTGCACCTCTTCTTTGTTTTTAGTCTGTTTCTGTGAGTTCCACCATTGGGTCCTCTTTTATTCTTTCTAGGATTATGTGTGTGCTGCTTCTCTCTATTTCGGGGGTTGATATGAACTCGTTTATTATTCTTTGGAGGTCTTCTCTGTTTTTGGCTCTTATTAGAACGACGAAGTCAATGTCTCCGAGTAAGAAGTAGACTGCCCATACGCCTTTTATCTTAGAGAGTTTTTCTCCCACTTTTTTCTGGTACCCCGGTCCGAATTTTGCTCTTATCATGGATATTGCTAATATATCGCATCCAACTTTTAGGGGGTCAACCAGTGCCATGAACTTTTGTATTATCCCTTTTTCTTGCATTCGTTTGATCCTATAGTGTATTGCTGATTTGGACATTTTGAGTTCTTTGCTTATTTCCTCCAAGGACTTGTTTGCGTCTTGTTGGAGTATGTTGAGTATTTTCCTATCTATCCTGTCTAGTTGCGTGTTTTTTCTCTTTGTTGGTTCGTTTTTCTTCACTTTTCTATCACCTTTGAGGGGTCCTTGTTGAGGGAATATTTAATTGGAAAATATTTTAATTATTTAAATATTCTTTGAATAAATTCAAAAATTTATGTTATTTGATGTTTTCTTTTAGAACACTTTCCAATATCTCTAAACCCTTCTCCACTAGCTCTAATTCCACAGTTATGGGAACTAAAACCCTGATAACGTTACTGTAGATTCCGCTTTTTATTATGATGAGCCCTCTACTTAGGCTATCGTGAATGACCTTCTTGGTCTCCTCGGGTGCCGGTTTCTTGCTTTGCTTGTCCTTCACTAGCTCCATGGCAACCATGGCTCCGAGCCCCCTTGCGTCACCCACCATCTCGAATTCGTCTTTGAACTCGTTGAACCTATCAAGTAAGAGTTTTCCTATTTTTTCGGCGTTACCGAGGTTTTCCTTTATGATATCGATCACTTCGATTCCTGCTATTGCTGCTACAGGGTTTCCTCCAAAAGTTCCTCCAAGTCCTCCCGGGTGAACAGAGTCCATGATTTCTTCTTTTCCAATTACACCGCTAAGTGGAAATCCTGCAGCTATTGATTTGCCAAATGTTAACATGTCTGGAATTATATTGTAGTGTTCATATGCGAACATTTTAGCTGTTCTCCCAAAGCCCGTTTGAACTTCATCCGAAATAAATAGGATCCCATTCTCTTTGGTTAACTGGTAGAGCTCTTTAATGAATTTCTTTGGAGCGACAATAAAACCGCCTTCGCCTTGTACAAGTTCGATTATCAATGCAGCGATTTCATCGTATGCATAGTGTGTTTCTAATTTATACGTGATATATTCTAGTACCCTCTCACTACATTCGTCGCAATCAAGATTGATGCCGAATGGACATCTATAGCAATAAGGGAAGGGCAGTCTCTCAATGAAGCTTACTGGGTGTCCTAGATGATATTTATATGGTTTGTTTTTTCCAGTCATTGTCATTGTTAACCTTGTTCTGCCGTGGAAAGCGTTGTCGAAAACCAGAATTCCTTGCGCTCTTCTGTAATAAATTGAGATTTTCACAGCATTTTCAACTGCTTCTGCGCCAGAGTTTAAGAAAACAGATTTCTTCAGCTCGGGGATAGTTACCTCACTGAGTTTTTCTGCTAGTCGCACGTATGGTTCGTAGGGTATAACCATGAAACACGTGTGTAGATACTTATCTAATTGCTCTTTTACCGCGTTTATTACCCGAGGATGATTGTGACCGGCGTTTATAACTCCTATTCCGCCCGCAAAGTCTATGTAGATGTTTCCATCAACGTCCTCTATTAAACCACCATACGCTTTCTTTATGAATATGGGGTGTGCTACGCCCACTCCATTTGAAATATATTTCTCCTTCTCTTTCATTAGTTCTTTGGAGTTTGGACCGGGAGGGGGCACTCTAATTTGTGGATACGGTGTTTCCGGCATTTATATCACTTTTTAATTATTTGAGCTTCTTTAACTCTTTTACTAATAATTGAGCATTAGTTAGGATTATGTATTAAATTTATATAAAATTTTCGAAAAATTTCCGTAAAATTTATAAAGAAGAGAACTTAGATTATAATACGAAAATTCCTTCAGCCAACATTTTTTTGTAAAAAATTAATGAGGCATGATAAAATATGAACAGAAATTCACTTATAGCAATAATCGTGATCGTCGTTTTGGTAGTTGCTGGCGGTGCCTATTATTTGTTTTTCCAACCGGCACCAAAAAAGACAATGCTCATAATTGACATAGCTAGAGACAAGACGACCTGGGATCCAAGCTATTCGTTCTCAGTAGAAAACGCATATTTGGCAAATATGTATGAAACACTTCTAAGAATGGGGCCAAACGGTGAAATAGAATATGTCTTAGCTACAAGCTACACGGTAAGCTCTGATGGTAAGGTTTGGACGTTTAAACTCCGTCACAATGTGACGTTCCATGATGGAACACCGTTCAATGCTACAGCAGTTAAATTCTCAATTGAGAGACACAAGAGGGTATACTACACTACTGGTCAAGGGGCAGGATACCTATGGTGGATGCTTGACAATATAACCATCGTTGACACGTATACTGTAAGATTCTACTTAACGACACCAGTACCATTGGATACGCTTTTAACCTCGATATACGGTGCTTGGATCATAAGCCCATCCCTCCAGAGACTTGGAAATGATACCCAAATAAAAGAATGGTTCGAGGAAGGTCATAGCGCGGGAACAGGTCCATATAAACTTGCTGAATATGTTAAGCAGGACCACGTTTTATTGGAGCGCTTTGATGATTATTGGGGCGGATGGAGAGAAGGTCAATTTGAGAAAATCTATTACAAGTATACTCCTGACTCTGTGACGCAATACAACGATCTGATTGGAGGCTCCGCAGACATAATCATGAACGTTCCCACAAGCAACATTCCTCAATTAAAGAATGATTCAAGGTTCGTTGTTGACATCGAGCAAAGCGTATACAACTACCTAATGTTCTTCAACACCCTAAAGTACCCATTAAACATAACGAAAGTTAGACAAGCTCTCTCATACGCGGTGCCTTATCAAGATATTATTGATGCCCTAGATGGATATGCAAGACAAGCAAAAGGACCAGTACCATATGGGTTATGGCCTCACAGTGAGGATCTATTCCAATACACGTATAACTTAACAATGGCTAGACAATTACTAAACGAATCCGGAGTTGACCCCCATGGTATACGGTTAAAGCTAACATACGCTGCAGAGAACACAGCAGAGGCAACTTATGCCCCATTAATAGAGCAAGCTTTCGAGCAACTCGGTTTCGATGTTGATGTTGTCGCGTTACCTTGGTCCACTCAGTGGACACAAGCCATGACTGATCCAACTTCCTACGACTTGTTCCTATTGCTCTGGTGGCCTACTTATCCAGATGGTTATGACAACATGGAGAACATGTTTGCTAGTTGGGTGCTCAAGTGGAGTTACCACTTTAACTTTGCTTGGTACAACAACTCGGTGTTTGATTATTATCTATGGACAGCTTACACAACAGAGCCCATAAATAAGACTAGAGCGTTTGAGTTGTACTTCACTGCACAAAGCATTTTAATTGAGGATGCCCCAGCAGCATTCCTATATGATGCCCAAGAAATTATTACTTATCGCTCCGACATCGGGGGATTCCAGTACAATATTAACTACCCAGGTGTAGTTTTTGTCTACAATCTCTATCTAAAGAACGCTTCATCTACTCCATCCCCCTTAGCTATTATGTTACCAATTTTAGCTATAGTTCCTCCCATTAAATTCGAAGAAAAGAATGAGGAATGAACTTCCTTCTAAATCTTTTTAATTTTTTTCTTTATTTTTTTGGGTGTAAGATATGAGACTTAGGGACTATATAATCCGGAGACTGATTTTTTCTGTTTTTGTTGTTCTCGGCGTGACTTTCATAACGTTCATGTTAATATTTGTTTTAACTGACCCCGTGACAATTTTTTTGGGGCATGGTCACTACTCGCCAGAGGACATAGCTAGATTGAAGGAGAAGTATGGGTTAGATCAGCCTCTCTATGTGCAGTACTATAAGTACATGTTGAACCTACTTAAAGGGGATTGGGGTATCTCACTACGTACATACACTCCTGTTCTAAATGACATTTTAACGAACTTCATGAGTACGTTTGAACTAATACTTTTCTCTGCGGTAATCTCCTTCGTGCTAGGAGTATACCTAGGTAAGATCTCGGTGAAGTATGTTAACAAGATTCCAGATCATCTCACGAGGGTTGTGGCGATCAGCGGTGTCTCATTTCCATCTTTCTGGCTCGGATTAGTCTTTATGTCTGCTGCTGTGGCTTTTGGTTTTACCTCTGTAACTGGGAGAATTGATCCAATCATAAAGGATGCTTACCCATTCAAGGAGATTACTGGCATGTACCTAATTGACACGCTGATACAAGGGGATATACCAGCTTTTATGAGTGTGCTAGAGCACATGATTCTTCCAGCTTTAACATTGGCTGCGTACCCAATGGGTTCTATTGCGAGAATGGTTAGGGCGTCTATGCTCGAAGTCGTTGATGAGTATTATATTCTTGCTGCTAGAGCGAATGGTTTACCTGATGAGATTATCGATAAATATGTCTTGAAGAATGCGATAGGTCCGACTATAACAATAGCTGGGCTTAACTTTGCATACTATATTGTAGGAGCTTTTTACGTTGAATATATCTTCTCGAGACAAGGGCTAGGGTCCCTCGCAGGTTATGCGCTCTTTGCGTTTGACTATCCTACCATCATGGGGATAACAATATTTGTCGCCGTTTTCTACATTGTCGTGAACTTGATAGTTGATATTCTGCAAGCGTTTATTGATCCCAGGATAATAAGGAGTGAATAAAAATGTCCCTCTTAGTGGAAAAGTATAAGAAGTGGGTCAAAGAACATGAAACAATGCTGAGAGAGTATAAAGCTTCGTTTTTAGCTCTTTGGAAAAACCCCTTAACAAAAATTGGTTTTACAATAATGCTCTTAATGATTATTGTCGCTATTTTTGCTCCTTTGATTGCACCATACCCCGTTACTGGTTTTGGTTCAGTTGAAACAGAGAATAGGTTGCAACCTCCTTCTCTCCAGCACCTCATGGGTACCGATCTTTATGGGCGAGACATTTTTAGCAGAGTAATCTTTGGCACTAGAATAGCTTTATTCGCAGCTGTTGTGGTGGTCGCTTTTGCACTAGCAGTAGGGGTTCCACTTGGGCTAATCGCGGGTTACTATGGTGGCGTGATAGATGAGATAATAATGAGGATAACCGACCTATTCCTAGCGTTTCCAGCATTACTATTAGCTATGGTGATCGCCGCGTTAATGGGTCCGAGTTTAATAAACGCTTTGATCGCTATTGCCGTAACTTGGTGGCCATGGTATACGCGAATTGTTAGAAACACAACTCTTTCAATTAAAGAACGGGATTATGTCTATGCTGCTAAAGCTCTAGGGATAAGTGACTGGAAAATAATAGTTTACTTTATATTGCCCAACATTTTGGCCCCAATAATCGTCCAAGCGACTATTGATATGGGCACCGTTATATTAGCAGAAGCGGGATTGGCATTCCTAGGATTGGGTTCTCCAAGAGGGTCTCCCGACTGGGGTTTAATGGTCTATGAAGGTTCAACATACATTATTACGCATTGGTGGTACTCATTCTTCCCAGGTTTAGCTATTTTCATCGCTGTTATGGCGTTTAACTTGATTGGTGACGCTTTGAGGGAATTCCTTGATCCAAAACTGAGGGTTAAAAGGAGGATCTAACATGAGTAATACTATGCTCAAGGTTGAGGACCTCTATCTGTCCTTTAAGACCTATGAGGGTATCGCTAAAGTGCTTGACGGTATAAATTTTGAAGTTAATAAAGGGGAAATATTTGGTATAGTTGGTGAATCAGGTTCTGGTAAGTCAGTGACTGCCTTGACGATCATGGGATTGCTCCCACCTAACGCTGTTTTAGAGAAAGGTAAAGTGATATTCAATGGTATAGATTTGATTTCTAACAAAAACGCCTATAAGAGAATAAGGGGGAAAGAAATCAACATGATATTCCAGAACCCCTCAAGCTCTCTCAACCCAGTGTTTAAAGTTAAGGATCAAATGCTAAACGTGATAATGTACCATTTAGGGATGGAAAAGGAAGAAGCCTACGATTATGCAATTGATCTCCTCAAAAAAGTTGAATTACCCGATCCAGACAGGGTAATGGAGTCCTATCCTTTTGAGTTATCGGGTGGAATGGCTCAGCGCGTAATGATTGCCATGGCCATTTCCACGAAACCAAAGCTTCTTATTGCTGATGAGCCAACAACAGCTCTTGATGTCACCATTCAAGCACAAATTCTCAAATTGTTAAAAAGGTTGAGAAGCGAGTTAAAACTAACGATTATACTTATAACTCATGATCTAAGCGTCGTATCGTACATGTGTGATCGAATGGCGGTTTTCTACGCTGGGCAGGTTATGGAGATTGGTCCCGTTAAAGATGTTCTAATGGAACCAAATAATCCCTATACTAAGGCATTAATGGAGGCAATACCGAACCCCGAGTACAAAGGTAAACCGTTACCATACATTAAAGGTGAAGTTCCAAGCTTGGTGAATCCCCCAACTGGGTGCAGATTTCACCCGAGATGCAAATATGCAATGAATGTCTGTAAAGAAGCCAAACCAAAGTTAATTGAAGTCGGGGAACACCATTACTCAGCGTGCTGGTTGAATGAGGAGGTGTGATTATGTCAGATGGGGAAGTATTATTAAAAATCGTTGATCTAAAGAAGTATTTTCCAATAAAAACAGGTGTGATACCAAAAGTAGTTGGCTACGTTAAAGCTGTAGATGGAGTGAACTTGGAGATAAAGAGAGGTGAAGTTCTAGGAATCGTTGGGGAATCTGGTTGCGGAAAATCAACACTAGCTAAAGTAATTTTAAGGCTACTGGAGCCCACAAGCGGCAAGATAATTTTCGACGGACAAGATATCACAAAACTAAAGAAAAAAGAGTTAAATAAGAAATTCAGAAAAAGAATGCAAATGGTATTTCAAGACCCCTACACGCAGTTGAACCCAAGAATGAACATAAAAGGCAACATTGGTATCGCCCTGAAACAGCACTTTAATCTATCAGATTCGGAAGTAGAACGCAGAGTTGGAGATCTCTTAGAAGCCGTTGGGTTGAGTAGGAAATGGATGTATCGTTATCCTCACGAATTTAGTGGCGGTCAACTACAGAGAATTGCCATTGCTAGAGCATTATCAGTAGAACCAGAATTTCTGGTTTTAGACGAACCAACTTCGGCACTTGACGTTTCCGTTCAAGCTCAAATTCTCAACCTCTTAATTGACATCAAAAAGGAACATAACCTCACGTATCTGTTCATATCACATAACCTATCAGTCATCGAGTATATAAGCGATAGAATAGGCGTTATGTACCTTGGTAAAGTTGTGGAATTAGCAGAAGCAAGAGAACTCTTCGATAATCCAATTCACCCATACACAAGGTTACTGTTAAGTTCAATACCTCCAATTAAACCGAAAACAATTGTGGAATTACCAGACATAATAGGCGAAGTTCCAAGCGCAAGAAACATACCTCCCGGTTGCAGGTTCCATCCGAGATGTCCATACTTCAAAGAAAAACTTTGCGATATCGAGGAACCAGAGTTAAAAGAGATTAGACCAAATCATTTTGTGGCATGTCACTTAGCAAGCGAGTTTCTAAACAATAAATGAAAATTTTCCAAACTTTATAGAATATTTTTAAATATTTTATCAATAAATTTTCTCTAAAATCTAAGAGGTGTAAATAAAATACCAAAAAATAGAAATTCTATCACAAATCAAATAATTATCCTCATTATCGCCCTTCTAATATCCTCAAACATGATGCCCCTAATAACAAATATTGTCAAGTCCGACAGTAGCACCTTAGACGTGGCAGTATACTCAGGGCCAGGAGCATATAGACAGGGAGTAGAATACCTAACAATGTTCCTAGAGAAAAAAGGTTATACCTACAGAGGCATTGATGAAAACGACATACTAAACGGTGTTCTAAACAATGTGAAAGTTCTACTAATCCCAGGCGGTTGGGCCGGAGAAGAAGACGAATACGGCAACAAAGGATACGGAAGCATGTCCCAAGAAGCTATAAACGCAATAAAAGAATACGTGAAAAAAGGAGGAAGTTACTTCGGTATATGCGCAGGAGCATACTTCGCAACAAAAAACGTTGTATGGGAGAAACAACCAAGCAATGGATACCTCGGTATATTTGACGGTTATGCTATAGGACCCATTGAGGAAATCGCACCATGGCCTCTCTCTCAGTGGACGAATGTCAGCGTAGAGCCAACACTAAATCTAGAATTCACAAAAACACTAACACTCTACTGGGGAGGCCCATACTTCAATAGTACAACAACAAACTACACAGTACTAGAAAGATACAGTGTAAACAACAAACCAGCAACAATACTCTTTAAATACTACGAGGGAAACGTTATATTGACAGGGCTTCACCACGAATGGCCAAACTACGCAAATAACACATTAACAAACCAAAACAACGAAATACTAAACTGGATTATGGGATACCTAGTTAACAACAGCAGCATAAAAGGACAACCAACAGGGCTAAACAACACTCTCTTAATAGCAGGATCCATAACAACAATAGGAGTAATAATCGTCGCGATAACTCTCGTAAAGAAAAGAAGATGAATTCAGCAAAATTACCCATTATTTTTCTTGGTCAACATATCTCACGATTTGTTTATGAATCAGTGATTGTTAGCGGATTATTTGGTTTAATTATTTTGAATTTATTCATTGTTTTAGGTATGTGAATAATTTTTTGTGCTTTATATACATCATAGTTTTTTTATTTTTCTGGTTTCCTTTTTTTGGAGGTGTTTTTTCATGGTTTCTCGTGATTATATTGAGATTAGGATACATGGTCGTGGTGGTCAGGGAGGTTGGACTGCGAGTAGAATACTCGCTGAAGCGGCTTTGATTGCTGGGAAATTTGCTCAGAGTTTTCCTGAGTTCGGCCCTGAGCGTTCTGGCGCTCCTGTTACTTCATATGCGCGAATTGGTGATTCTAGGATTGATATCCATAGTGGTATCTATGAGGCAGATGTAGTTATTGTGTTGGATCCGACACTTGTTGAACATGCTGCTAGGGATTACAGGGACGGAGCAGTTTTTGTTTTCCCTACTAAGGAGAGTGCCAATGAGGCCATAAAGATTCTTGGGGATGGTAATTATTCTGTTTGGGGTGTTGAGGCGGTTAAGATTTCAGTTGAGGCTTTTGGTAGGGGTATAACGAATACTACTATGCTTGGTGCTTTTGTTAAAGCCACTGAGGAGAAATATTTGAAATTAGAACATATTTTGAAGGCTACCGAAAACGTTTTGGGCGCTAGGTTGGGTGAAGCGATAGTCAAGAAGAACTTTGAGGCTATCCAACGTGCGTTTAATGAGACCGAGAAGCTTAAGTGAATTTTTGCTTGATTAATATCTCTTTATAATCCGTATATATACTATTTCTTTTACCTAATTTAGCTTCTTTATTTTTTGGATACTTAAAATCCAATGTTTGGGTGTTGCCGTTGTCTAAGAAGTTATTGGGTTGGGACGAGCTACCAATGGGGGGAGTGCCCCCGTTTCCTAGCACTGAGTATGAGACTGGAACGTGGAAGGTCTTTAAGCCAATTTTGAATGAGGATAAATGTACAAAGTGTTTCAAGTGTTGGCAGTACTGCCCAGAGTTCACTATTCACATTGAATGGGACGAGTCTGGAAAGAGGCCAAAGAGGTTCTATATCGATCACACATACTGTAAGGGTTGCGGTATTTGTGCTCAAGTGTGTCCAGTAAATGCTATTGAAATGGTGTTAGAAGGTGAGGAGGAGAAACAAGAGAGGTGAATTGATGTGGTCGAGCAGAGAGATATAATCTTGAATGGGGATGAAGCTGCTGCTTATGCCGCAAAACACAGTGATGTTGATGTAGTAGCTGCGTTCCCCATAACCCCACAAACAATAATTGTAGAGAAACTGGCGGAATTCAAAGCTAATGGTGAAGCGGACTATGAGTACATCGCTGTCGAATCAGAACACTCAGCAATATCTGCTATTGTGGGTGCTGCGGCTGCTGGCGCAAGAGCTTTCACTGCTACAGCCAGTCAAGGTCTCCTACTAATGAATGAGATTTTATGGATTGCAAGCTCCTTGAGGTTGCCAATGGTTTTAGCATTAGCAAATAGAGCAGTGTCAGCTCCCATAAATATACACTGTGACCATACAGACATGATGAGCGCTAGAGATACATCTTGGGTAATGTTGCACGCTGAAAACGCGCAAGAGGCATATGATACGATTATACAAGCCTTCAAGATATCCGAAAACGAAAAGGTCTTACTACCAACTATGGTGGCCTTTGACGGGTTCCTTGTTAGTCACACATCTGAAAGAATGAAAATATTTGCTAATGAAAAGGACGTCCACGAGTTCCTCGGAGGCCCAAGAAAAGTGGTTAAGATAAACTTGAGAGGGCAGGAAGTGGAATTCTCTCTCAACCCGAAGAACCCTGTTCCCGTAACATTCGGTCCCTTAGACCTGTACGACTATTACTTTGAGCATAAGGTCCCACAAGCCATTGCAATGGAGAATGCCTATGAGGTCATCAAAAAGGTTCACGATGAATACGCTGAGCTAACAGGGAGAAGCTACGGAGATGGATTGCTTCACACATACAAAGTGGATGACGCAGAAGTAATAGCAGTTATAATGGGCAGTACCGCTGGAACAATGAGATACGTGGTCGATGAATTAAGAGAAGAAGGATATAAGGCAGGTGTAGTGAGGATAAGATCATTTAGACCATTCCCATTCAAGGAACTAGCTAAGATCTTAGGAGATGCAGAGGTAATAGGCGTCTTTGACAGGGCTCAAGATATGGGAGCTCAAGGAGCACCATTGTTTGTTGAAACAAGATCTGCACTATACGACAATAAGAAGCACCCAATAGTTGTTGACTACGTATACGGTTTGGGTGGGAGAGATGCACCCCCACAACTATTGAAGAAAGCCATGTTAAAGTTATTCGATATAATGAAGGGTAAAGAGAAGCCATTTAGGAGGATTTACCTCGGTGTTAGAGGTCCCGAGGTGAGAGGTGATTAAAAATGGAGAAAAAACCCTGGAGACCCAATCTAATTGAAATCGCTAAAAAAGAAGACTATATAACTCCTGGTCATAGAATGTGTGCTGGATGTGTAGCCCCCATTATCGTTAGAATGGCGTTACAAACAGTACCTGATCCAAGCAATCTCGTAGTGGTTAATGCAACTGGTTGTTTAGAGGTTGCTACCACGATTTTCCCATATACATCATGGAAAGTTCCATGGATACACGTTGCATTCGAAAACGCTGGAGCTGTAGCCTCGGGTATTGAAGCAGCCTTTAAAGCACTTAAGAGGAAAGGTAGATGGAAACACGAGGTCCCACACATAATCATATTTGGCGGAGACGGTGGTACTTACGATATAGGACTACAAGCATTAAGTGGAGCCGTTGAAAGAGGTCATAAGTTCACATGGATTCTCTATGATAACGAGGCATACATGAACACAGGTATTCAACGTAGTGGTTCAACTCCAGAATACGCGTCAACAACGACATCCCCGGCTGGAGAGGCAATACCTGGTAAAATTGAGTGGAAGAAACCCATAGGGCACATAATTGCTGCTCATCATAATGCATATGTAGCAACCGTAAATGTCTACTATTGGGTAGACTTCATGACCAAGGTTAGAAAAGCACTAGAATATGATGGTCCCAGCTTTATACACGCGATTATGCCATGTGATAGGGGATGGTATTTCGACACATCCCTTGGCGTTGAATTATCCAAGTTGGCCACGGAGACATGTGTTCACCCATTATGGGAATTTGACCCTGAAACAAGAGAATATAGGGTCACTGATAGGAGCCTCATGATTGCTAAGAAACCAGAATTAAAGCTTCCAGTTGAGGAATACTTAAAGCACCAAGGAAGATTCAGACACCTGTTTAAACCAAAGAGAAATGAAGAACTTATTAGGCAAATACAGGAGAGAGTCGATCTAGAATGGAATTACTTATTGAAATTAGCTGGCTTAAAATCATAGAGTAAATCTTTCTCGTCTATTATTTCTATAATTTTTTCTATATCTTCTGGTGAAACGCATCTTATTCTTTTGTTTAGATCCACTTTTGTGGAGATAATATTAAGTATTTCCTTCCAGTTTCTAGTCAGAGGCTTTAAGTACGACTTTAAGACTCTCCTTAGAGTCTTGTTTGTTCCCAAGAAAATGTGTTTTGATAGTGCTTCGAACTTCTCTAGGGGTATCATCGTTTCCCTTTTTTTGAACTCGTATTTTATCAAGGCAGAATCCACCTCGGGAACTGGGTAAAAGTTTCTTTTCGATATTGTTCTAATATATCGTGCATTAGTGTAGTAGTTAAACGTAGCGGATATTCGCCCCCAATTTTTGCTACAAGGTTTAGATAATAACCTTTCAACGAAGTCTTTTTGGAGAATAAACACTACAAGTTTAAAGTTATTTCGTTTGTGGAGTTCCCTAATAGTTTTGATTATCAAATCGGAGGATATCGAGTAGGGAGGATTTGATACGATTTTTGTTATATCATTGGGAAAATCTATTTTTAACACATCACCTTGTATTACATCTAACTTGCCTTTCTCAATAAGATTCGCAAGTCTCTCTTTCAATGCTCGGATTATGTTAGGGTCTATCTCGACGGCGTAAGTTTTTTTGGCTATGCTTGCCAATCTCTCCGTTAGGAATCCAAATCCAGCTCCAATATCTAAAACAATATCTTCCCCATTAATAGCCGCTGTTTTTATCTCTAGTTCATAGATTGAGGGGTTAATTAGAAAGTTTTGTCCCAATTCTTTTTTGGTTTTGACGCCGTAAAGCTCGCATAAATGAAGAATTTTTTGTTTTAAATTCATCTCTCATTTCACGCTCACTCAGTGGGGTTCATTTAATCATCGTCGCCTCATAAGGTGGCGTAATCATCATCGTGCCCGTGAGGCTAAAAACAATTACTCATTTTTGTCTTTAAAAGGTATAAATGGGAACATTAACTTGAGAAAAGCCCCCAACTGCATATCCATGTCCCCCCTCAAGTTGGAGAATATGACTTGAGGTATAATCTTTAATGCGATATCCGTACCATTTTGTCCAAGTATGTTTAGTAATTTTCTAGCGGTTTTCATTGCAAAAAACTGCAACTTTAAATAACGAGTGTAAGCAACTTGGAAGGTTGAGAGATCCAATTTGTTCTCTAAGTGGGAATATATAATCCTGCTTGCTATAATAGCTCCCAGTGAACCTAGGACAACTCCTCCTCCAGTTGTAGGCTTAACATGGCCCGCAGCATCTCCAACAGCAATTACTTTTTCCCAAGTGAACTTCTTTAGGGGCCCGTTTGAAACAACTAGACCTCCAAACATCCTTAGTGTTTTGTACGAACCAAGCCTTTTTTTCGCGAATTTTTTGACAAATTCAATGTGTGGAATCATCAAATCACTTGTTGCTACACCGACCCTATAATGTTTTTCCTCATCAAGTGGGATAACCCATGTGAAGAAATCGTTAACATTAAAGTGAAGTTCTACAACATCGCTAGGAACATCTACTTTGTTACTTCTAATCTTTATATCAAGTTGAACCGCGGGAAGTAAGCCTTTAGAGTTAACACCAGGGAAGTCTCTTATCAAACGGCGTGTTGCCCCTTCTGAATCAACAATGACATCGTATTTTTTCTCAATAATTCTACCTTTTTTAACAGCCTTCAGGTAACCATTGGGTGATATTCTTTTAACAGAGGTTTGGAGAAAGTATCTAGCACCGCTTTTTTCCGCTAGATCATAGAGAGCTTGATCATATTTGATTCTATCGATTACAACAGCGACAGGTTCATCGAAGTATACTACTCTATATTTCCCAGACTTTCCATAGAATCTAGCTCCCCTTATCTTGTTTAATATTAAATTCTTCTTTTCTAAGATGCTCCATGTGCCGATTTTTTTTAGTCCACTTATGGAGATAAGTCCAGAGCAGTGTTGAGGCACGCCAATAGAGCCATTTTCTTCGTACACATCCACTTCAACATTTTTTTTGGATAACAATGATGCTAAATAGTTGCCAATTGTTCCTCCGCCGACTACGGCAACTCTCGCATTACTCATGTGAACCACACGGACTCCATTTTTAAAAATAAAAGTTTTTATTAACTAACACTTAAGTATGAATGGAATTATGGTATAAGTATTATCAGTAAAAGTTGGCGAGATGTGAATGCAATGAAATCGATACCAAAGTCGTGGAGAGATTTCCGTTATAGGGGTTATACTTTAGAGGAACTAATGAATATGCCAATGGAAAAATTGATAGAGATACTACCAGCTAGGGCGAGAAGAAGTCTAAAGAGGGGCTTTACTCCAGAGCAAAAGATACTTCTAGAAAAGATCAAGAAAAAAGGTGGCAGAAGAAAAGTGGTTAGAACGCACGTTAGAGATTTAATAATATTACCAGAACTCGTGGGAAAAAGAATCGCCGTATACGATGGGAAAGAGTTCGTAACAATCACGATTACACCTTGGATGATAGGGCACTATCTAGGAGAATTTGTTCCAACAAATAAACCCGTCCAACACACAGGTCCAGGTAAGGGAGCAACGAGAAGCAGTAAATTCACATAGGAAGGTGAATGATGATGAAGGGAAGAAGTGGATACTCATTTCCAATTGAAACCTATCCAGATCAAGCGAAGATCGCTATAGCTAAGGGAGTTGACTTACCCATAAAATACAAGCATGCTAGAGAAATCGCTAATGCGATAATGGAAAGAAAAATGAATCTTAAGGAGGCAATAAAATACTTGAGGAAAGTAATGAGAAAAGAAGCTGCAGTACCATTTAAGAGGTATAAAGGTAATGTTGCACATAGGAAAGAGCTGGACGCTTGGAAGTGGGCTGCTGGCAGGTATCCCTATAAGGCCAGTTATTACATTCTTAAAGTATTAGAAAATGCTCTGAACAACGCAAGAGTGAAAGGATTGGACGAGGACAGATTAAAGATACTTCTAATAGCGGCTCACAAGGGAAGAGTTATAAGAAGGAGGCCGGATAGAAGAGGACCAGGAATACTAAAAGGATGGAAGATCAAGAGGAGCACGAACGTCGAAGTCATTGTTATAGAGGCGCCTGAAGAATTAGAGGAAGAGGAATTAACAATTGAGGAGGAGGAAACTACTGAAACCCTAGAGGAACTTGAAGAAACAGAAGAGGAAGCCCCAAGTGAGGCCAGCGAAGAAATCTCGGAAGAGAAAGCAGAAGAAACCACCGAGGAGGAAAATATTAATAATGATAAAGAAGATGAGGAATAGATAGGTGATTTTTATGGCATCCACAGCTGGACCAACTCCAAAAAGGATACTTAAACAAAGGATCTTGAAATGGAGGATCCACGAATATCTAAAGAAAACATTACCCCCAATCGCTGGGTACAATAACATTGACTTCATAAGAACAAGTCTCGGAGAGCAGATAGTTATATATGCCAAGAACCCAGGAGTAGTGGTTGGAAGAAAAGGAAGAAACCTAGAGATGCTGACTAATAAGCTAAAAGAGGAATTTAACTTAATGAACCCCCAGATAAAGGTAAAATCAATTCAGAAACCAGAGCTCAATGCACAGCTAATGGCTGAAGACATAGCTAGAGCAATTGAGAGGGGTCTACCCGTTAGGAGGGTTGCTTTTAGCGCAATGAATAGAATCATGTCAAGTGGAGCTTTAGGCGTAGAAATCAGAATTGGCGGAAAACTAATGAAAAAGAGGTCAAGAAGGTATAGATTCAAAATGGGTCTTCTTGTGCACTCAGGTGAACTAGCCGAAAGCGTAATAGAAGTCGGCAAAGCCGCTGCTCTAACTAAAAAAGGCGTTATTGGAGTGCAGGTGAAAATCTTACCGCCAGGAACAAGTCTCCCAGATCGAATAAGAGTCAAGAGTTTATCAGAGGTAGTTGGTGGATTAGAAGAATTAAAGGTAATCGCCGAGCAACTAGCAGATGAATTAATAAGTAAAAGTGAATTGTCCGAAATATCTGAGGAATTAGAGGAAGGTGAATAAAGATGACCCTCAAAGCAAAAGATATTAGAGCAATGACCCCTGAAGAAAGAAAAAAGAAATTACTGGAACTAAAGAAGGCACTGTTAACATATGAGATTAGGAAGAACAGGGGCGCATTAAAAGAAACTGGAAAAATTAGAACCGTTAGAAGAGACATCGCTAGAATATTAACAGTGATGAGAGAGTTGGGAGAAACAGCATGAAGCTATCTCTAACGCTTTTAAAACCTTTTTTAGGGCTAGAGCTCGAGATAATTAATTCCACAGACCCAACTCTCATTGGAAAAAAAGGCTTAATAGTCTTTGAATCCCGTAATATGTTTGGGATATTATTATATAGTAAAACAACTACAAAGAATAAGATAATCTATGTGGCCAAAGACATATGCATATTTAAAATAAAATTATCTAAAAAACGAGTTATTATAGTGAATGGGAAAGAATTAGTAAATAGATTCATGAAGTTAAGAAAATATGGGAGAAAGAGGAGATAAAAATGAGCCAAAACAAGATATCATTGTTCCCTAAACCAGAGAAGGAATGTAATGACCCCTTATGCCCATTCCATGGACACATAAAGGTGAGAGGCAAGATATTTGAGGGATATGTCGTATCTAGCAAAATGCAGAAAACAGTCGTTGTTAGAATAGACTACTTATGGAGAGACAAAAAGTATAAGAGATACGAGAAAAGAAGTAGTAAGATAAAGGCTCATAATCCACCATGTCTTGATGCAAAGGAAGGAGATATTGTTAAAATAATGGAAACACGCCCTATAGCAAAAACAGTGAAATTCGTTGTGGTACAGATAGTTAAGAGAGCAGGTGAAGAAAATGCCTAAGCGAAAAGCTCAAGCACACCCTAAAATGGGAGGGACACCTGGAGTACAAACTACGACAAAACTAATATGTGCTGATAACTCTGGTGCATCATTGCTTGAGGTTATTGCAGTAGTTGGTTATAAAGGTAGACTTAGAAGGCAACCTAAGGCTACTTTAGGGGATGTCGTAGTGGCCGTTGTGAAGAAGGGTGAACCCAAATGGAGAAAGAAAATTGTGAGAGCAGTTATAATTAGACAAAGAATGCCTTACCGCAGAAAAGATGGCACATGGATACAATTTGAGGACAACGCAGCAGTATTGATAAATCCCGAAGGCGAACCTATTGGTAGCGAGGTCAAAGGACCTGTGGCAAAAGAAGCCGTTGAAAGATTCCCAAACATAGGAAAGATTGCTGAAAAAGTTGTCTAGGTGAATTAAAATGAAATTCGACAAAAAGGTCACTTCACAGCCGAGAAAGATTAGGAAAAGAATGATCTATCAAGCCCCACTTCACGTTAAAAGAAAAATGATGGTGGCTCCATTATCAAAGGAAGCCAGAGAGCAGTATGGAATTAAAAGAGTGCAGCTTAGAACAGGTGACAAGGTCTTAATAAAGAAGGGAAAATTCAAGGGGCACATAGGAAAGATCGAGCGAATAGACATAAAGAGGATGAGAATATATATAGAGGGAGTAACTAGAAAAAAGGTTGATAAGAGCGTGGTTAAAGTTCCAATTAAGCCATGGAACGTTGAAGTATTAGAATTAGACTTATCGGATAAAGTTAGAAAGGAATCAATTGAAAAACGCAAAGCTATGGCTACAAAATCAGAGTAGGTGAGTTAATATGACAAAGCACGGTCAGAGAAGGCAGTTAAAGAGGGTAGCAGCTCCAAAGCTATTCCCTATTCCACGAAAAGTTGGCGGCAGATTTACAATCAAGCCCATGCCTGGACCACACCCAGCCGATAGAAGCATTCCCTTGGGCATAATTTTAAGGGAGATTCTAGGTTATGCGAGAACATTAAGGGAGATTAAAAAGATACTAAATAGAAAACTTGTCAAGATTGATGGGAGGATAATAACGGAGTACAAGTTCCCTGTTGGAATAATGGATATTATTGAGATACCGGATGAGGAACTCTACTTACGAGTTATGCCTTATAGAAGGAAGCTTGTTCTTTATGAGATTCCCAAAGAGGAAGCGAATATAAAAATATTAAAGATAATCAACAAGAGGTATGTTAAGGGTGGTAATATTCAATTAAACTTATTCGACGGAAGGAATATACTCTTTAGACCCAAGGATGATAAAGAAAGAAGAGAAATTTTAACAAAATATAAGGTCGGAGATTCCATTATGATAACCGTCCCAGAGCAAAAAATATTAGACCACATACCACTAGCATTAGACAACTATGCAATGGTTATACTCGGTAGACACATGGGTGAACATGGTCTATTGAAAGGAATTCATAAAATGTTTGGAGCACGTGCAAGCACCGTTAGCATACAAGACCAAAAAGGCGGTGAAATTATAACTGCTTTGGATTATGTATACATGATTGGTAAAGACAGACCATTGATATCTTTACCCACAGAGGAAGGGGTGAGAAGAATTGCAGAAAGAAAGCCAATCCGTCTCTAAGATTACATACAAAGAAGTGTTAGAAAATTTGAGAAAAAAGTATCCAGATAGATACAAGAACCCAATGTTGTTACCTAGGATACACGCAGTAGTAATAAACTGTTCAGTGGGGCAACCAGGAGACCCGCTTGAAAAAGCTAGAAAGATACTTGAGAGCTTGACTAATAGGAAGCCAAAACTTGTGAGAGCGAAAAAGACTATTAGACCATTTGGTATACATAAGAGAATGCCAATGGGCTGGAAAATTACACTGAGAGGTGAAGAAGCTTTTGAATTCCTTAAAAAAGCATTTGTTGCTGTCGACAATGTGATCTCTGAGTTAAGCATTGACGAAGAAGGTAACTTTGCTTTTGGGTTAACAGAACACATAAGGATTCCTGGAACGAAATATGATCCTGAGCTTGGAA
The DNA here is from genome assembly GCA_029855985.1 of Candidatus Njordarchaeota archaeon. The sequence continues at coordinate 10,732 of JAGSHR010000187.1, read as the reverse complement.
CAATAGGTTTCGATGTCATAGTTGCAATGGAAAGAGCAGGGTACAGAGTTAAGAGGAGAAGACTGAGGAGGGCGAAAATTCCCAAGAGACACAGATTAACAAAAGAAGATACAAAGCTTTTCTTACAAGAAATGGGAATAGAAGTAATTAAAGGTAGAGTTGAAAGAGAATTTTTCTAAATTTAATACCTCTCTAATTTTTCGAATTGCTCGTACTTTTTCTGCTCGTATAACCAATCATAAACTCTTGAATGTGGAGCACCAGAAGCTAGCCGTCTAATTGCTTCTTCGGCTAATGCAACTTTGTCCCATTCTCCTATTATTGATACGGTTTTTCCATATATGGATATGTAAGTGTTAGTTATCTCTTCAATGAGTAACCGTGTTTTACCTTTTGTTCCTATTAGGCGAGCCCTTATGCGTTCTAATGCGTTTTTAGTATGGGCATATTCTGTTAAGTCAATTATAGATAATGTGTACTCATCATTTTTCAGGAGAATGGCCTTCTCGGGTGAGAAACCACGACCTATTGCCTTAATCACGTCAAGGGCTTTAAGGATATTATCTGCATGTTCTTGATCAGCGAAAATTTTTACTTCCCCAGATTTACTGTCGATTTCCAGTTTTACATTTAATTCCTTTTCGATCATCTTCTTAGTTTCTCCCTTTTTTCCAATCAAAACGCCCACTCTTTCTTTGGGTATCAAGATCCTAGATTGGATTAAGTTTTCTGAATCCTCCTTGTTTGGCATTTCGAAAACCTCCTTTGCAGTTCTCTTATCTCAGTTTAAGAAAAGAATTCATCAAGTGTCTTTATCCCGCCTTTCTTTTCTTCTTTTTTCCTCTGCTTTTTTCTCTTTTTCTCTTCTTTTTCCTCTTTGGGTTCGGTTACTTCCTCTTCTTTTCTTTCTCTTTTTTCTTTCCTAACTTCTTCTCCTTCTTCTTCCTTTCTTTCTTCTTTGCTTGGGTGTGTTTCCTCGACTTCCATTCCCCTAAATGATATTACTTTAGGCCCAATTGAGCCCAGGTATTCCTTATATGATGATAACAGTTTTTCTTTTGTTTCATTACTAACTTTTTTCATAAAGTGATTTAAAAATATCTTCACTGTGTCCTCAGGTAGGTATAGTAATGCGAATAATTTACCAATTAATTCTGGGTTAATAGACCCCAAATAACTAAGGAATTTCATCTCATACCATGCTTCCTTTCTCGACATATGAGTTAGTTGAGCGTATTTTTCGAGTAGTGGTCTGAGGCCTAACTGTCTTGCGGTAGTCTCTTCGCTGGCAGAGGAGGAGCCCATCATTAATTGTTTTATTCTCCCGAGTTCTTCTATAATTGTTGGTTTGTTTATCTTTATCTTTCTTAGGGCCCATATGTTGGATACAGGTTTGCCATATTTTGCCATACCGATAGTTAATAGGTTTGAAGCGTCTCTGTAGGCGATCCTCCAATTTCCTCTGAGTGATCCCAATTTATATAGATAGTCTGCCTGGGCTAACATGTCATAGAATGGGAAGATGTTTTCTATTGGTACAAAACTTGACGCGTTTTCCCAAGCCCAAAGGATCATGTCATGTGGGTCGAGGCCTTCAACATTTGAAAGAATTTCCTGGATCCTGCTCATTGTTTTGAATATATCTATCTTTCCGTCATCCATTATCTTTAGTGAAAAGGCTAATCTTATTGCGTCTTGGAGACTGTACATTTCATTATGGAATATACTAGGTAACCTCTTTGTGTAATAGTATGTTTCAAGCGCAGATACTACCGTTCTAAAGTCTGGTGCATATTTCTTTAATATATTTACTACTTCCGGGGGAAATGTTGTGTTAATTTTCGCGCTGATCATTTTTACTAACTTTTCTATCTGGTAATCTGCAGGTCTATTAAAGAATACGGTTGTACAATACACCATGAGGGTTCTAACTTTTCTGTCATGCATAACGTTCGCTGTGAATGCTATGGGGAACTTTGTCTCATCTATTAGTTTAAGTAATGATGAAAAGCCACCCCTATCTTCTCTAGGGTTTAGTCCATCTACTTCATCTAAGAGGATTATCCTTGGGGGAATTCTGTATTTCTTTATATCTGTGAATCCAATGTTTTTTGTAGCTTCGTTAACTACTGTACGTATCACAGTTGAATTTCTCTTATCGCTTGCATTGAATTCAACAACTATGACCCCTTCCTGCCATGCTAATGCATAAATACTAGAGGTTTTTCCTGTCCCAGGCGGACCAATGAGTAAGATTGGTTTATATGGTGGGAATGGGGGTATTAGTCTTTCTTCTAATTCTGCTTTTTTATTAGATTTAATGAATTTTTCCCAAAGTTCATTTAAGATGTCTTCTATATCTTTTTCTATTCCCTTCTTTAACTCTGTTGTTAATTTGTTTCCTTTTCCAACTGTAGCAAAGAATGTTGCTAGTCCCTTAGATTTTACGACATTCTCAAAGTTTTTCTTGAATGATTCCCTCCATTTATTTAGAAAATTTTTTGACCACTTTTTCCCCTCATCGGTTTTTACAAAATCCAACCATTTCAGCCCATATTTCTCGAACCAAGTTAACCTTAGATTCCACCAGATCACCCAGTGTCTCCACCAGTTTTCTATTGTCTCCCTCTGATTCTTTGTTAAGATAACCTCATCAAGTGATTTTGGTCGGAACCTTTCAGTCCACGGGATTCTACTTGTTATTCCTACACTCATTTGCGATCACGCTCAAGATTACTGGCTTACCTTCTGTGGGATAGATTATTTCCGGTACTTTAATCCGAGGTTGCTTATGTAAGCAAGAAGCGCGGTTAATTGAATATAATCTGTTGCTCCTTGACTGATTCTAAAATCTAAGTCGCTTATGAATTGAAGTAATTTTATTTTGTCATCAGGGTCGATGTTTAGTGCATTTCCAAGTGCTATTTCCTTGTAGAACTCTTGTAGTAGATCTTCACCTGAGACCCCTTCTTGAGTCATAGCTTTTATTAATAGTTTCCTTGCTTCTTCGAAATTACCCATAAAGGCGGTTTTTATCATTTCCTTTATATATTCTGGATAGACCAAGCCTGCTGTTCTGTAAACCAATTCTCTTGTCACGGGTTTCCTCAGATAAGCAACGCTTTGAAGTAGATTTATGGCTTTTCTCAGATCCCCTTCGCTGACTTCGATGATTGCATCTAATCCATCGTCTTTTAAGTCAACATTTTCTTTTTCAGCTATGAATCTTAATCTCTTCTTTATATCTTCTAAAGAGAGGCGCTTGAATTTGAACACAGCAGTTCTAGATTGTATTGGTTCTATAATTTTTGATGGATAATTGCAGATAAGTATAAATCGGGTTATGTCGGCATATTTTTCCATTGTTCTTCTAAGTGCGTGTTGGGCATCTCTGGTCATTGAATCGGCTTCATCAAGTATCAAGATTTTATAGGGTATTTCGCCTGTCACTTTTGTTCTCGCGAAATCCTTTAATCTTGTTCTAACCATGTCTATTCCACGTTCATCTGAAGCGTTTAATTCCAAAGTGAATGATCTCCAATTTTCCCCATACAAGTCTCGGGCTAAAGCAAGAGCTGCCGTTGTTTTCCCGGTTCCAGGAGGCCCAGCGAATAACATGTTAGGTATATTTTTATTCTTTACAAACGTTTTTAGTGCCGCTACTACTTCATCCTGGTTGACTATCTCATCTAGAGTTTTAGGCCTATATTTTTCCACCCACAGAATCTCTTCTTCTTGAGAAGACATAGTGCTTACACCTATTTAATCATTCAGTTTTAACGAGAGTTCTATTATAATATAAAAATACAATCAAAATAAAATTCTCGTTAAGCAATAACATCATTTTGATTTAGTGAGTTTTTCAAAATTCTCATTGCATTTTTGTTCATTTAGATCTCTTACAGTAAATCTCAAGGATTTTGTTTCGTATTGCGCTGGAACTATTCAAACCCGATTCTGGTTCATATTTCTTTAATCGAATTATCTTTGTTTGGAGTCCTTTTTTTGCTAGCCATTCCTTTAACTCTGTTTCATTAATTTGTTGGTCATAGCCCAGCGCGATGATGTCTGGTTTTATCTCATAGATTATGTCAAAAAATGTTTTTTCTCCTAATTCATTACCTAGTATTGCTTTGTCCACGTATTTTATAGCTTTGATTATTTCTAATCGATCATTTTCAGGCAATATCGGTTCTCTCTTCTTATACTTTCTTATTGTTGAATCTCTCGCAATAACAACTATCAATTCTCCATGGGGACATAATTCTTTCGCTTGTTTTAGCATTTTTATGTGGCCAACATGTATTATGTCAAATGAACCTCCAACTAGCACTTTGCAAGTCATGTTTAATAACCTCTAGAGATGCTATTTCCTTTTCTAGGGAACAAATTTATTCTTATTTGTCCTAAAATTAAAATTTTGTATAAACTCATAGAGTTAGGGGTATTTAATGATTTTTCCCGTTTTAGTTTTCATTAGTAGGGGATATTATTGAGCGTTGGTGAAGACACAATTAAATGTCCTTCGTGTAAAAACAATGTTTCTGTGACATATACTTTTTGCCCCTATTGTGGGTACGATCTAAGACCTCTAATTAGGTTTAAAGCTCGAAAGGAAGTAAATATTAAAAGGATAATCCAGTACAGATTCAGGTGGATCCTTTTAAAACCAGATACTGTTTTCAAGGAGATTAGTATCACTCCGGATCTCGTAGGTCCTTTCCTAATTGTTTTGTTTTCCGCTCTTTTAGTAACCTTTAGGTTGGGCATAATTTTAGGTTCCGCTTTATTCAACCCAGTTATCTTCCTATTTGCATTTGGAAGTTCAATGTTAATATTATTGTTTATTTTAATGTTCTATTCTTTCCTAATCCATGTGTTTGTTAAGTTAACGGGGGGAACAGGTAGTTATACAGCGACCGTATCCATATTTGGTTATTCTTTTATACCCGCGGCAATAGGCATACTCATTGTTGATATTTATCTCGCAACAACTCCCATTGCCCTAAACATTAATAATATATCGTTTTTAGTGGGGGTATTCAGGGTAGGATTATACATTGAAGTGTTCTTCCTATTAATAAGCGCATTTTACTTCACTTATGGTCTGGTTTACACTCATGGTATGAACAGATTTTTTGCCTTTTTGGTTTCATATATTTCATATGGGTTGCTAATCGCTATACTACTAAGCTTTACAGGGGTTGGATAATGAGTTTTCACAATCCAGATTATGTTGAAATTTCCGTTCATATCCATGCTAGTGAGTCAGAGGAAAAAGTATTGAAGGCTATTAAGAATATTTTGCCAAATGACGTTGACATAGTTGAGTTTAAGGTTGACAGAGACATTTTTAAGGGCCACCATGGAAATCCAATCATTCGATTGGAGTTAAAGATGCGGGGAAAACGAAAGGTTAGGAAGATTTTCGAGAATATTTTCGAGAAATTAACGGGTTTAAGAAGCAATGGTTGGATAAAAGAGAGATTTGATGGTAAGGGAAATAAACTATATTTGAGGTTAGACAAACAGTTGGCGTATCTTGGTGAAATAAGGTTAACTGATGGGGACGATGTTATACGCGTCGTTTTTAGCTTCCCCGGATACTCTAAGATACCAGGTGATCAGTTGGAAAAAGAGGTTAATGAGAGGTTCCCCTCAGAGTAACTGTGATCAGTCACCAATCCTCCTTGCCAGTTCTCATCATTGGGTAAATTGTTTTTTATGTATACACCTCAAACTCAATATAATTCCCGTTTGTTATTTTAAGCTCCTTTCTTAAATACTTACTAGCAACAATCTCAATTACTTCTGGAGGGTGTTTACTCTTATGCGGTCTTAGTACTATTATTTTCAGACCATTCAGCGACCCTATTGCATAGGATATGCCACCGAATTCTACGGGTTGAAATGTGTTAGGTAAGGGTATAACATCCTTCCAAGGCTTATCTAATTTTACGTTTAATGTACCTGGGAAGGGGTCATCTCCAAGCAGTCCCTTAAAAAAACTTTTATAGGGTTCCCTAGATAGAAAGAAAGCCCCTTTTCCGAATCCATTTATCACTTTGCCTTTTATTTTAATTTTCTTGTTTTGCTGTTCATTCATCCTCTAACGCCTTCCAATAGTTGTGGAATATCGTTGCAAATGGAACAGTCCTTTAATTTGATTAAGTGGACATTTTCACGAAATTCTTTACCATTTTTCGGGTTTTCTTCATGTGTTAATAGCAGGGTTAACGACTCCCTGTCAATGCTAATTACTTGAAAAAATATTCTCTTTTTCTCCAATAATTCAAGTTCGTATATAAAATTACACGCGTGGTTCAGAGATTCAACAAATTCAGATAGGGACAATAAATCTCTAAAACTGATTATTTCCCCATTTTTAAAAAATCCAATCTTAGTTTCTTGTAGGGTTAAAGTAATCTCTTCAATGACTCTCTTTTCATTTATGTTTACTAAGGGAAAGAATATGTCCGCGTCTTCTGCGGTATTCTCGCTAAACATTATCTTTTCTGAGTTGAATGTATATCCGATGAATTTGCCAGAGGGATTTGTTCCGTGATAGGTGAAGTATATCCTTGGTACATCATCACAATAATTAATTGTAAAGAAAAAATCTGATTGGTTCTCATATTTAACGAGGTAAATAGGATTTATCTTACTGATAGAACCAGAGTTTATGTTGGACTTTACCAGGGAAGTTAAATCCTTTACTTCAAATATTAACCTGTTACCTACTAGTTCACTCATTTGGTTATCTCTCTTATCAACTTGATGTTTTATTCAACCGTTTCCATATGGAATAACATTTTAAAATATTAGCGCAATTACAATAATAATTAAGCGTCTTAGGTAATTGGTGTGTAAATTTGACGAAAAAAGATAAAGAATCAAAATTAGATGACTTTGAGGTTTATTATAGGGATAACTATTATAAAGCAGTAAAGCTTAGACCCTTATTTCCTCTTCCTCTATCAACAATGCCGCCTACTGGATTATTAAATCCTGCCTTATTGAATCAACTTGTTAGGCCTGTACTTGAATTAAAGCTTGAAAATGGCAGTATATTCAGGATGGGGGGCATCCCAACTTCTATTGCTATGGAGATTTGGGAAGTCTTAGAAAGAAGGAAGAACCTTTCAGAGGAAGTAGAAATAGATCCAAGATACACACTATCACAAGTTGTTAATGAGATTGCAGAGGTTGTTAGAGTTAGAATTGTTGACCTCTTGGAAAAATTCAATGTTTATGTGGCAGAAATCGACTTAATTCCTGAGGGATTTGGTAAGCCAGTTACTCTTAAAATGATCCCCTCACACGCTATATTGTTGGGCGTGAGGGCTAATGCTGACATATATGTTAATATTAATCTTGTGAATGAAGATCAATCTCAAAGTGAAGAAGTAAACGAGGAAGGCTTTTATGATTTACAGTGATCCATAACCTTATCGGTCTTAGGGGTAGAATCGTCAAAAGTGTTTAATCATGAATTTAACTGAATGTTCTAGTGTCCTAGTGGGAATCGATCTCATAGATAACCTTGGAGGTTTACCATTAAAGGAAATAACTGAGTTTACTGGTTTACCGGGTACAGGGAAAACCAGTATTCTTCATCAAATTTCTGTTCAAGTGGCTTTACGTTGTCCTCCACCCAATAAAGTTTTGTTTATTGATGTAGATAACACTTTCTCCCCTGATAAAGTGTCAAAATTAGTAACATACTATGGGGGAGACCCCCAAGTTATTCTTAATAGGATATACATTCAGAAATTAGCAAGTTACGAAACACTTGTAGATACAATTAAAAAGGTAAACTGGAGAGATTTTAGGCTTCTTGTTATTGATTCAATTACAAATTTGTTTGTTTCTTACTTAGATGCTACTACGGAGGGAAGCTATGAGTACGTCTCTAGTATTATTAGATTAGGTAAGTTTCTGATTAACCTAATCAAGTATAATGATGCGTTAAGTATTCTTGTCGCTAATCAAGTTAGATCGCCACCAAATTTTTCTGAAAAAAAATTGAATCAAGAATCATTGTTTTATAATGGTTGGACCGGTGATATATGGATTGATGAGGGTTATATTCCTGCTTTAGGTTATATTTGGAGCGAATTTGTTGATAATAGGCTTCTTATAAAGACTATTAAAAAAGACTTGAGGTTAATTAGAGTAGTTTTTTCTAGTTCTTGGCCAGAAACTTTTGGCACAGTGAGGTTGTTTGATGGAATTATTTTTAAATAGAAATAATCCTATGGTTTTTTCTCAGATTATAGTGTGTTTAGAATGGGGGATCTCTTTTGGGTAGACGCGTAAGTGCAAAGAAAAGGAAGAAATATTGGATTACTGTTTACGCTCCAGAAATATTTGGGGGTAAGGATAGGCCATTGACAAAGGTGCTTTATAGTAGTATTGAGAATCTCATAAATAGGATTGTCGTTGTGAAGGGCGGTGATCTGCTTGGGAGCTATGATCCAGAGGATAGAGGGATGTCTCTTTATTTTAGGATAATTAGGGTGACTCCTGGTGGTGCACATACTGCATTTATTGGACATGAATACTCCAATGAGATCATCTTAAGTAAAGTTAGGAGAAGAATGACAAAAATTGAAACTATAATGAGGGTTTATACAAACGATGGTCATAGAGTCAAAGTTAGCGTGCTTGCGATGACGACTCAAAGATGCCATGAGAGACATGAAAAAGCCATTAGGAAGCTAATAGAGGATTATATTAAAAATAAGGCCAAAGACCACAACTATGAGGAATTCTTATATAATCTCGTTATAACAAAGAAGTGGCACCCCGAAATGATAGATATGGCTAATAAGATCTATCCATTAAGGGAGTTCATGGTATATAAAACAAGAGTGGAGACGTTAATAATTGATAAAGATGAGATTCCCAATAGAATCGAAGGGGAAGAAGAGATATTAAAAATGTCTGAATCTTATGTTGTAAGAAAATAAACAAAAATTAATTTTTTGATTTTAAGTTCATTAAAACAATTTTCCTTTACTCTTTGCCGTTCTCCTCTCCATCCGTTTTTGTTAGTTTTTGTGAATTTTAAGTAGTGGATGGAGAGGTTCTCCCGTTCCATCCTCCTTTATTAAGAGGATTTCATCGGGGAGCGTTCGGGGGGAACGGATACTCCCCACATTCTGACTTTTCCTATACAAGTTATATGTGGCTAGGACATCTCTATCAAACTCTAATCCGCAATTTTCACACTTTAATAGCCTCCGCCCATTCGGATTTTTTCTTAATTCCAACCCACATATCGGGCAGAGACTTGATGTTTTTCTCGGATTAACATATTCAGCAGATAATCCGTTCCATACAGCCTTATACTCGATAAAGGTCTGTAGTTTTCTGAAGTTCCATCTGTTAAGTCTTCTTCTAATTTTTTTGTTCTTCCTGTTTATCGATTTTCGTATGTGTTTAAGGTTCTCCATCACAATCCTAGAGTTATACTTCTTTGCTTCAGAGACTATTATTGAGGATACCTTATGGAGGTAGTCTTCAATCCTCCTCTTTTCCCTCCCAGAATACTTTTTTAATAACTTCCTCATTTTCATTGGTTTCTTAGAGAGCTTTCTCTGTATCTTCTCACGCTTCTTAGAGTAATTCTCGTGAATCCTCTTAGCCTTGTATATGTCAAGCCGAGAAGTTTTTATAATGTTCCCATTTAGATCCAGAATTGAGTAAGTGACATTTTTCTCATTAACATCTATAGTCATTATTGCATCATAGGTTTTCGACTGTATCTTTTTCTTGAATGGAACTATCACATAGTTTCGCTTAATGATTATCTCGCCAACATCAAGCTCTCCTCTTTTCCAAGCGTCAATAAACTTTTTTTGGTATTCACCAACGATGAGTCTCAATGTAATGAATTTTCTTGGCGAAGTAACAATCCTAATATTGTCTCCCTCGAATTTAAAGAGCATTTCCTCAAGTTTAATGAATTCTTTTCTCACTTCGGGTTTATCTTTATGGGCAAGACCTTTTCTTTTCCTTTTCCTAAAATTTTTTAGGACAGCAGTAGCTATCCTACAAGCAGAGTGACAATAATGAGTATGGTACCTTGGATACCACTTTTCCTTCCACTCACCGTAAACTGTCTTCCTTAATCTGGCATAGGAGGTAATATTAAGCTCCAAAGCTCTATCTATGCAAAACTCTAACATCTCCCGAAAATCATTGAAGATCCCCCTTATATTGGAATCGAAAAAATACTTGAATTTCACAGACTTAACTGCTTCCATCATCTCTCAACTCTTTTTCAACTGTTTCCTTCAACCTTTTAACCTTGTGACTCCTCATACCATATATCCTACCAGCAAAGCTAACAATGATGCTAATAAGATCCTCTATTAGCTCCTCTCTAGGCTCTTTTTCTTCTCTAGGTTTCACATATTCAACTGACACTCCGCAGAAATTAAGATGCCTCTCAATGTATTTTAATCCAAACCTAGCAAGTCTATCTGGATAAGTCACAAGAACCTTGTCAATAAGACGCTTCTCAGCAAGATCAAAAACCTTTTTGAGACCTCTCCTATCCTCTTCTAACCCAGAAGCTCTATCTTTGATCTCAGCTACAATTTCGTAACCTTTCCTTTGAGCAACACTCCTAAGAAGCTCTAACTGTCTATCCAGATCGCCATGTTTTTCTTGGTCATAGCTACTAACTCTTGCATACAAAACAACTCTAATTTTCCTAATCTTT
>JAGSHR010000078.1 GCA_029855985.1 Candidatus Njordarchaeota archaeon | reverse complement strand
TCATAATTCATTACTCCCATAATTCAATGTTTAGCGCAGAAGTAAAATGCGCATAAATATTGCGAAATATTATTTTATTGTGCAAATTCTAATGTTATTATTACAATAAAACAATTAAAACTTTTTTGTTTAAACGAAAATTGTAAAAAAGCATCGTATATTTGTTTTAACCCCATAAAAGTTAAGCAGAAGCAGGGAATAAAAAGAGAGCAGAAGAACAAAAAGCTAATCCTTAAGAACTTCCCTAAGCTTTTCAGTTCTCTTAAAACTTGGTTTTCTTCGCGGGATAATGTGGTGTTTTCGACAACGCGCCTCGTAAACCTCACTACCTCCAACAAGTATTCGGGGACTATCATACGGCGCTGGTTTACCATCAATCAATCTCTGTGTCCTTGTTGCATCCATACCACACACAGTGCAAACAGCTTTAAGATGAACAATATCATCGGCTCTCGCTAACAACTCTTTCATTGTTTCGAAAGGTTCGCCTCTAAAGTCCAAATTTAAACCAGCGACAACCACTATCTTATCCTCTTCCACCAATTTCTCAATAACATCCACTAGTTCTATCGGAAAGAATTGAGCTTCATCTATACAAATAACATCCAAGTTTAACTCCAAGGACTTCTTGTATATCTCAACTATACCATCAATGTTATTCGGCACAACAATAGCAGGGTATGACAAGCCATTGTGGGTAACAATGTTTTTTTCATCGTATCTCTTGTCTAAGGACGGCTTAAATACTCCCGCTTTCTTTTTTGCATACATTGCTCTCTCTAGATGCCTGATTAATTCTGTTGTTTTTCCAGAGAACATGGGTCCTGTTATAACAATTAGGGAACCAATTGACCTTGTAACTATGTTGTTAAAACCCAACTTTTAGCACCTTGAATAATACCTACAATGTGGATCTTTAATGATCGTGACTTATTAATGAATGTAATATAGGCGTTATATAAGGTGACAACCCGTGAAATGCGTACTTAGAGCAAGTCTAAGTAGGGATATAATGGGATAAGTGGAAAGTTGACAGAAGTCCTATTTCCTAGGGGTGTAGAACTCTCTAAAAACAAAAAAAGTGAGTTAAGGAATATTTGCTTAGACACTTATTTTCTTTTTCCCTTCAGTTTCTTCTCATAAATTATTAAGGAGATTGAACCAGCTATGGCACCGACGATAAATAGACCCGTGGCTAACCATATTCCCCTTGTTTTCTCTTCGTTTACAAGGTTCTCATAGTATGCCGTAGTGAATGCACCTTCTTTCGTCACTATGTTTCCCGCCTTGTCTATTACTAGCAGTTCTACTGTATGTTCTCCATCATGAAAGTCTTTACCGCAGATTTCCACTAGTGTTGTTCCATTCTCGTGGATTTCCTTGTATAGGACACCATCTATGTATAGAAATGCTATCTCTAAGTTGTCGTCAGTTATGTTTACTGTGATGTTGTAGCAGTTTATTAGTTTGTAGTTTGGCAAGGTTATTGAAACCTCTGGGGGGTGGCGGTCTATTGCATATACGTAAGTGGTTTCGTATGTATTACCAGCCATATCGAAGGCTAATAATTTTACTTCCACATGGTTTCCACCTATATTCTTCAGGTTTAACACAGTTGTGTATATTCCTGACCCGTTTGTTGCAAGTATTACTCTCGATATTGTCCCGTTCAAATATAGTCTTATGGCGCTAGGCTGTATGTTGTCAACTAATTCTATTAGGACAATTGAGTTCACTCCGATTTCCGTATTATTATTGAGCCCGTAGATTGCCACAAGTGGTGGTGTTGTATCGTAATAAAAGTACTCGGTCTTGTTGTATTCGTTTAGTGCGTTGTCAACAAGCACAAGTTTGATTTTGTGTTGCCCGTCCACTAATCCAGTTATGTTTAGTGCCATTTGACCGTTTTCCGCTTCGAACACTAGTTTCTCGTCTATAATTATTTTAGCGCTTTTTATTCCTGTTTCATTGTCGAAGTATGTTACGTTTAGTTTCATGGTCTCTCTCACGTATTTTTGCACTTCTATTGAACCCCTTGGATTGTTTGTATCCTTAATGATAATTTCTTGTTTAACTCCCTCCCGATTGCTTACATCTACAGCAGTTATCTTGACAGTATTTTCTTGGCCACTGAATCTTGTTGTGTTTATGGCTATTTGGAATTTGCAGATTCCATGCTTTGCTATGACTGCGTTTTTCATGGTTAGTTGTGCTATTTCTTCGCCGTTTATTTGTATGTTGACCTGTTTTAGGTTAACTTCTTTGATTACAGCTTCTATTGTTACGAAACTTGTTTTTGAGCCTATTCCCCTTATCTCTTCTCTATTGTTTACTTCTCTTATAGTTAACTTAAATTGCGTTTCTGGTCCTGAATACCTCAAGATTACAACCTTGTATGTGCCCCCAATTATTGTTTTGAATGTTATGTTTTCAGGTGTGTACCCCGCATTTTGGGAAATTGCGGTTAGGTAGCCATTTGGATCGTAAATGTAAATGTCTAAGTCAGTTTGCTCGTTATCCCACTCTAGATACGCATTATATTCTTGGTTCTCTTTCAGTTCGACTGTTGTGTTCCACGTTTTTTCTGTTACTTCGCCAGTTGTGTTTTCCACTATTACGTCTGGTTTCCCACTGTAAAGCTTTATTTGTGCTATTGTAGGTGCGCTTGTGTCTATTGCGAACACAGGGCTATTTTCTAGTTTGTAAGTGTTTCCAACAGCATCTTCAATAGTTATTGTTAACAGGTAGTAGCCTTCTTGCAAGTCATTTAAATGGATTGTTATGTTTATTCCCCATTTTCCTCTTTCTTGTATGTAGTTCTGGTGGATGCCTAATGATTTGGAAGCACTAATCACTACTCCGTTCAATGGGTCGAATTCCATAGCTCCCGTGAAGGCTACAGTGTCGTTGAAGTTGTTCACTAGGTTTACATGCATGCTTGTTGGAGTTTCATCCATTATTTCCAATGTCAAGTTAACGCTTTTCTGATTCACTAGTTTAGGTGTGTCCCAATTTGTTTCAATGTCGTTAACGAACAGTTTATTTATGAATGGTTTTGAGGACTCAACGTAGAAAGTGTAGTTGGAGAGAATACTAGATGCCGCGTCTGTTACAT
>JAGSHR010000196.1 GCA_029855985.1 Candidatus Njordarchaeota archaeon | reverse complement strand
TTTCTAAACACTTTCCTCTTTGACATTCACAAACCTCCTAAACAATAAGACATCTACCTCTTCGCCTTCATCAAAACCCTCTAGATCTTCGGGAACAACAACAAAACCATCCCCCCTAGATAAACTAGATAGTACGCCCGCGCCCGTTATTCTTATGGGTTTCGCGTAGAATAATCCATCTCGAGTGAATAATTTCACCCTAGCAAACGTTCTTGTCCCTGGTCTTGATGGTATCTTACCCGCTAGCCTAGCCTTAATGGTTCTAGGAATGTATTCACCCTTAATTCCCAGAAGCTTGAACAAGACTGGAGGGAAAAACAGTATAAAATCAACATAGGCAGCAACGGGGTAACCAGGAATATTGAGTATTGGTTTACCATTAACAGATGCTAAAGCAACGGGTCTCCCAGGATGTGCAGTAACTCCGTGAACGACAACTCCAGGTTCACCTAACTCATTTATCACAAGAGGTATCAGATCGTATTCTCCAACACTGCTACCACCAGTAACAACAACGATATCACTAGAGTTTAAAGCATCTTGAAGCTTAGCCTTAATCTTACCGTAATCATCCTCAACAATACCAAAATCCCTAATTTCACCTCCAAATTCGATAATCAACTGCCGTAGCATGCCCCTATTGGTTTCAACAATGAATTCCCCAGAGTGAAGTTCTGGGTCATACTCCCCAATATCCACGAGTTCACTACCAGTAGCCAAAATCCCAACAATAGGTTTTCTTGTGACTTTCACGAACTTAAACCCCATGGACATTAAAAGGGCAACATCAAATGATTCCAAAACAGTGCCAGCTCTAAGTATCACCTCCCCCTGCTTGATGTCCTCCCCTATCTTTGCCACATTTTGCCACATAGGAACGCTCTCAAATACCTCAACGAAGTTCCCAACTCTCCTAGTTGACTCTACTTTAACGACGCAGTCTGCACCATCTGGGAGTCTCGCTCCAGTTGCAATCTTAACTGCCTCTCCACTATTAATAATTCCCTCGTATGGCCTACCAGGAGCGGATTCTCCGACGACTTTCAATCTTACAGGATACTCACTGCTGGCTCCCTCAGTATCTTCCGATTTAACAGCGTAACCATCCATCGCAGCTTTGTGGAAAGCGGGAATGTTCACGGGTGAAATAATGTCTTCCGCTAGTACTCTCCCATAACTTTTCAGTATTGGGACAATTTCACTTTTCAAAGGTCCCGTATTAATTGCATTTAGGAATACTCTAAGTGCTTCATCGACATAGTAAAATTTCTGGAAACCTTTCATTCTAGGGTCTTTAAATTTGCTCATAATATGGCACCAATCGCTTAATCCTGTTATAGATTTCGTCAACAATAAGATAATTATAAACTTCCAGTATTAAAATCCACAATAAACTCCTCCATGAATCGCGCTAAAAATATTTCTCGTAGGCTTCTCATCTTAGATAACAAATTCGGAAAGAAATTAAATGTGTTAGATTTATTTGTGAATTGATGGTAAATACAATATTAGATCCCACTTGGGTTTGGTGTTTTATTTGTATAAGCCCCAAATAACGCGGGCTAAGCTTTATTTCACCGCGGGATTAATTATCGTAAGTAGCGTTGCTCTCGTTTATGCGATTCATATGTCTGAAGTAAGTAGAGTGACTGTGTTTGATGAGATTGTCTGGGATGACGTGAGGATACCTATCATTTTAAGTGCTGGCACGAGGTACTTGATTTCGGTGAAAAGGTTAGATAATGTTAAATACTGGTACATAGCTTGGTTCATACACATATTTTATCAAGAAAATAGAACAGCACCAATATATTCAGTACTGGAAACGCGATATGACTCATTTCCTGTGAATGTAACATTCACATGGGCTTTTCAAGTTAATAGAACTGATACATACTATTTGATGGTAGCAAACAACTATAGATGTTATGTTCAAACTGCCAGATTCCACGTAACAATCTATAAATTAATAATTTAGAGTTCGTAAGTTTAGTCTTAAAAGTACGCTCTTTAGGGTCAAGCATTATAATAAATAAAGAGATAAGTGGTTTTGAAAACGGGGTTTCCATGGTCTATTAGCTTTCTAGAGGGCAATGAACTTGAAAAACAATTCACTTGAACAACTAATAAAAGCCATTAAAAAACTTGACATTACGAGCGTTTTAGATTTTGAAGAAAACTACGATGAACAATACAAGGCCTTAAAGGAATTATATAAGGAGCTACCATCGAAGAACAAATTTTGTGTCCTTGTGACTTTTAATGCCTTAATAAGTTACCAACTTACTGGTACTGGAGAGCAATACTGGAAAGAATTCGCTAATTACTTCAAGAAACGAAACGTTAAAAGTGCAGTAGATGAACTCTTAGAGTTCTTAAAGAAAAGCCGCTACAATAGGAGGTTACACAAAGCAAAGGAGCAGAGACTAAAGAAACTGAGAAAAATAGAAGGGATAATAGTCAACAACGAAGGAGAATACTATTCAAAACCACGAAAACTCCTAGAACTTTTATCCAACGTGCTGGGCTCACCAATGACATCTAAGACACTTGTATTTGCCGTTAAAATGTTCAATTATGCGTGTAGAATAAAATATGCGAGGAGAGCGATTTTGCCAAATGATATTGACATCCCCGTTGACTCAAGAATAAAAAAATTGTCCACTAATCTGGGTGGAAATGTTAATCCCATAAGGTTCTGGAGGGAAGTTAGTTCCATAACCGGGATACCCCCCTTGCATTTAGATTCATTATTGTGGATAACTGTTCGACTCGTTAAAGAAAATAAGAAACCAAGGGAAGCAAAATATCGAGATCTTTACGAAGTATTAAAAGAGATTATCTGAGTTACAGGGAAGGAGTATTTTAATTTTCTTTGGCGAACGAACTAAAAAGGTTTATACATACTTTGCATTCCCTAGGGTCAATAGTGGGGTCAATCTGTTTATGGAACTGGCAGATTTCACCTCGACCTAGGGCGGCTAAAGTAATTCTCAGTAGTTTTTCTTCGAGTTTATATTTTGTATAATTATTGTTTTGTAATTCTCGTGCTAGTGCTCTGAGTTCCTCGTTGGTTTTTGGAGTTTTTTTTAAGTTGAGGAAGTTACCCCTGTTTCCCTGTATATACCTAGACACGGCTGATTGGGAGATATATAACATTTGCGCTATTTCTCTTTGAGTTAACTTGTACTCATAGTAGAGTATTTCGATCAGTCGTTTGCGTATGGATGGGTAAACGAATCTGGAGACTATTCTTGGGACGTCCATCATGGTGTTCTTCCTTATGACATGTGTCATATATACTACAAGGTTAAAACATTAAAAAAATAGTTAATATTTACCCCAAAAAATTTATACCCCAAAAGATTCTGAAATGTGATATATATGATGGAATATATAACCGTTCTCGCGGGCATCGTCTATTTTTTAGCCGCCCTATACGGTTATAGCATCGAACAGAACATAAAACAAATATTCTATATAATATCAAGTCTAGCTTTTCTAATAATAGCCTTAGCCCTCGCGGCGGTAGGATTAGACGCTTTATCATTACCAGTAACCATATACCTTGGAACAATTTATCCAACATTTCTAGCTCTAGCAATCCTTTACAAACTTGAAAACGATGAGTACTGGAAATACTTCCTCTACTATGTGATCTTCGCTCTAATCCTTATAGCAATAGGAAAATCAGTTTACACCCCCCTAGCAACAGTTATTCAAATAATAACCCACTCGATAGCAGGACTAATCATTGTGTTCCTACCACTGATTAAAACGCTGGTCAACAAGGAATGGGACATAAAATACCTCACGTTCACGATCGGAGGTATTGTAATAGGTATTGGTGGTTTAGCACTCGCCACGATAGTGGCAAATGCACCAATGCTTCCATTTGACCTAGTTGTCCAATTACTACACCCCTTACTGTTCATCTCTGCATTCCTAATTGCGATAGGTGTTTTCATTACTGTTGAGAAGCAAGCATAAAATTTTTCACGTTTTTTTGAGGACAAATTCATTTATCTTTTTTTAATTAATAACTTTTATTTAAACGTTTGGTGAGGGTATATGGAAAAAACAAAATTCCACATGTTCATGGTGGCAACCATAATAGTGTTAATAGTTGGATTCTACATTCTCCTGTCACCCCCATTTAAAGAATTAAGGATCATGATTGGCCTCCCAGCAGATCAACCGGGAGCAAGATACAACGAAACTGTTGGCGCCGCAGACATAATTAGCGGAGTGTCATTCGATTACAACACTGGACAACTAGTTTATACTCAAGAAGGATGGGAAAGTGCTTCAGTATACTTGGGGAGAATAGCATTCGTTTACCACTCGGTCTTCATAACCTTAATGTATGCAACTGTAATACTGCTGGCGAACCTATATTTAAATGATAGAGACAAAGAAATCGTAATGGATGGAGCATTAATCGCAACTTTGCTAGTTGTAGTAAGCGCACTCCTATACAACTATTTCGATGTGAGAAACTTCTTCTGGCATGGCACATTCCTAGTCGGGCTAGGCCTATTTTGGTTCATAGGAGCATACATGTTCCTAAAATTCAAACCAAAGATTCTCCTTGAATGGAACATATGGCTTTCAGGATTACTCCTCCTATTGGGTGCTGCTTGGGGAGCATGGCTCGGAGCTTCCTTCATGTATTTCAGAGAGAGCTTCCTCGAAGCACTTATAATCTCAAGATTCAATCCAGATATCAGTGAGGAGAACATTTACTGGAGAGCATTAACGTCCCATGAACATGCAATGGTCGCAATAGCACTAGCTTTAGTATTCTTCGTGGCAATGAAAGTAGCAGGTGTTGATGAAGAGAAAAAGCTTTTTGGTTTCCTGTCAGTAAAACTCCTATACATATTCGCATTGATAGGCCAATTCTTCATGGCTGTTGCAGCTTACGCTGTGACATTCTTTGGGAAAGTAGCTCACCTAATAATCACTCCCGCCGCGCTATTATTAATACTAGCAACATTACTCCTCAGCCTAGTAGTACAAAAAGGAATACTACGATGGTCTTTGCTTATAGGAAACATAATTATGTGGGTGGGTGTAGCAGCAGAAGGAGCTATAACAGCCATGAACCTCAGAAAAGCATTGTTCCTACTGCCAATACCATTCAGGGACCCACTGTATGATTGGGCGGAGTTAGCTTACAATATTGGGCACTGGCATATACTAATGTTCTCATGGGGAATAATCCTGCTAATAATCTACCTAGTGTACCCAGTAGACTTCACAGAAGAATACAAATTCATAACATGGATAATCTGGATCACACTAATAGGTTACTCTATAGCATCAATAGGAATAAACTTCTACATGCTCGCTAACCCCCCAGCAGAGTACACACCGAACCCATATAACAACATATGGTTAACATTCCTAGTGGAACCATTCTTGGGACTAGTATCGCTAGGAGTAGCAGTAGCATACCTACTATACCTGTACAAGTACGGACTAGACGCCCTAAAACACATAATAAACGCAATAGCTAACTACTTCAAAAACCTGCTATAAAAAAATTTTTCCAAATTTTTTCGGATTAAACATATAGAAATATGACCCATAATTAATTTGGAATCTTAAGGCCGCTTGAATTGTGAAAATTATAATATTTAAACGTTAATGGGTTAAGTCCAATTATTTTTTATGATGCTAGTTCTCTCTATTTTTGTTTGTATTTCTCTGGCGGTATTACATTGATTTTTTTAATTTTGATTTCATAGCCTTTCTCTCTTAAGCTTTTGCTTATTTTGTGCATGTTCCTTGAGATGTTTAACCAGTCATCTAGGTCGTTCGTTATAATAGTGTCCAAGTTGTTTATTAGCATTAGTGCTAAGTGAATTGCATCGTATTTGACGTTAGTTATAGTATTTATAATTCCAGCGATTTCTATTGTTAAATCATTTATCTCTAAGAAGTTCATGTTCATACTCAGATAATCCCTGGTTGCTTCTAGTGCCAGATTTGGATCTAATCTTGCTAGAGAACCTAGTAATTCTATTGCAACAAAATATGAGCCATATCCTATTATTTTCCCATCTTCTATGTCGAACAATATATCTTCGCATTTTTTGCCTAGTTTTGGGTTGTGCAAAACAGCGTAAATAATGATATTAGTGTCTACGTAAGCTTTAATCTTCATCCCATGATTCCTCCACAAGTTTTACAGCATCGATATCTATTGGTTTCTTTACGAGACTAAGGAGGTGTTTAACAGGCGATTCCTTATTTTTTATAACTGGTTTAATGATTATCTTATTGCCAGAGATCTTAACTATAACTTTGTCACCTACTCTAATTCCGAGTTTCTCTCTGATCTCTTTAGGGATAGTAATCTGGTATTTTCTCGTTACTTTGACAATTTTCATTTTTCACACCGTAGAACGTACTACAATAATATATATAATGATGTATCATATAAACTTTAAGATTAAAGGCACTATACTAAAATGACTAATTGTTTAGTGTTTCTATCAGTGGACAAGTATATTTTGTTAACCATGATTCCACATTTTCCGATGACTATGCTTCATATTGCGAGACAGTTGTTAATCGCCACTACTAGTGATGTTTTTAGTTCTATCATTTTTTACGATTAAGAACGTTGTTAACTACATGATTATAATTGCTTAAGAGGATTAATCTTTACTTTTGTTGAGTTGGTGGTTGCTCCGCTGAGTTCCCCTATTTCATCATATATAATATAGTTTATTGGTTTGCCATCTAGTGAAATTGTTTGTTTGTATGCGTAAACTACCCCTTCTTGTGTGTCGTTGGTTATTTTTGCTAGCATTTCTATGGCACCGTGTTTGGTGGTGATTTTTACGGGGTCGCCTTCTTGGATGTTGAGTTTTTCTGCGTCTTTTGGGTGGATGTATATGTATGGTTGGGGTTTTCCATATACGTCGCGGAACTGTGAGTTTGTGTACTTTGTTGTGGTTGTTGTTATTAGTGTGAACGGGTACTCGTTATCCTCGGTTTCTATTGGTTTTGGGAGTGGATTGTGCCCCTCTTTTTCAGCTTGTTTGCTGGTGAATTCTATTTTGCCCGTTAATGTCTGGTATTCGTTTAGTTTTCTGTAGGGCAGTTTCACATAGTTTTCTTCCAATAATTTCTTGAATAGTTCACTTCCAATGGCTTTTTCCACGCTTTTAAATGGGTCCTCGTAAATTCCACTTGCCTCGATTTTCAGTCTCTTTGCTAACTGGTGCATTACCTTGTATTCTTCTCGAGACTCTCCGAGGGGATCAATTATTTTCTTGGAGTAGCCAAGATATGTGTGCCAGTAACTTCTCATAAAATCATCTTTTTCTGTCCATGTTGGTGCGGGCAAAACGATGTTAGCTAGATTCGCTGTCTCACTCCAATGCGTTTCGTGAACCACAACAAAAACGTCTTCACGTTTTAAGCCCCTGATAACTGATCCCGCGTTCGGATATGTGAAAGCTGGGTTTGTTAGATGGATGTATACAAATTTGAATTCGCCCTTCTCAAGGTATTCTCCTACCTTTGATTGAGGAATGATCCTTGACGGTTTTCCTAGTTGATATCCCTTTATGTATTCGGGTTTGTAGAGTAATCCGTCGGCGTTTCCATAGTAGAATCCCCTATGGATACCAATTAGGGCTGGTAACAACGATATCATTCTAACGGCTTCACTCCCACCAAGTCTTCTCTGTAAACCATAACCAATGAATATAATGTTGGGTTTTGTTTCCGCATACAAGCGTGCTAAGTTTTTCACTTGCTGTATCCTAACTCCAGTTTTCTCCTCAATAACATTATCAGAGAAACTTAAAACATGATGCTTGAAGTCCTCAAATCCATAAGTGTACGTCTCTATGAACTTCTCGTCGACAAGTTCTTCCACTATTAGGTACTTGGCTATTCCTGCAGCTAAATAAAAATCGCTTCCAGGCTTTACCTGTAAAAAAATATCTGATGTTAAGGCTGTTTGTGTTCTCAAAACATCTATTGTCACGATCTTAGCACCCTTTCTCTTTTGCTCTAAGGATAATTGGTAATTATGGGGGCTTGTTGTAGCTGGATTAAATCCCCAGTAAACTAGGAGCTTTGAGCGAGTAATAGCGTCAACGTCCACACCATAAGCTAAACCATAATGGAGGCTTATCGCTTTCTCTCCCCCACCATCGCACATTGATTCATCGGTAAAAGTTGCTCCTAAGTATCTCCATAAGCGCTCACTGTAGTACCTCGTTATTAACCCCATGTTCCCCGCGTAGCTGAGGTAAAGGATGCTTTCTGGACCATACATGTTTAATATTTCTCTAAGCTTACGCGCCACGATGTCTAACGCGTGGTCCCATGTTACTCTCTTGAAAGCAGTTTCTTTGTTTTCTCTATAGTAAGGGTAAAGCACTCTATCATTTGAGTATGTTCTCCTATATTCCATGGATGCCCGCGGACACCCAACAATTTTCCCATGAGGTATAATTAAAGGATCTAAAAAGAAACCACTTTCTGTTTTCCTAACATTGAAGAAGCATGTATCGTAGCAATCTCGAGGACAAATTGCCAACAATGTTAGAGCACCTTAGAATAATCTATCAAACAATATTTTTGATTACTTACTCATGTTAGACTGTTTAAAGTTAATATCTTTCCATTAAAAAATGTATAGCGTTTTATTAGGCAAAACCTGTGGAAATGGTTGGATAGTGATGTATCGGGAAGCCCTGAGCACAATAAAAGTACTACTAGCTATAAACATATTATCTATCCTAGTTGTTTTCTACATAGGTTTTCAACTTGACTCAATAGCTTTAATCGCTTTTGCAACAGACAAGACATTAGACTCTGTGAGTAACCTTGTATCATTCATAGGGATATACTACGCCTCCCAGAAACCAGACTACGATCACTTATATGGTCACACAAAATTTGAGGTACTAGCAAGGTTTATACTCTCTATTATCCTCTTTTTATCCGTTTTCCAAATCATTATAAACGCGATTAAAAGGATAATCTACGGTCCCCCCTCAATACTAATCCAGATCACAGAGATCGCGGTCCTCTCAATTATAAATATTGTCATCCTATTAGAGGGGCTTTATGCCCGCCGCATGGGTAAAAAAACAGGAGTAAAAACTCTTTCCCTCGAATCCTATAACTATTTCAATGACACAGTTTCACTCCTAGTCATAACCTCAGGTTTAATACTATCAAGGTATAACCTCAGCATAATAGATCCAATACTTGCAATATTCTTCGCAGGATTGATAATAAAATTAGGATGGGAAATATTCAAGGAATCAGTGGACATTTTAACCGATAAAGCCATTATTCCACCGAACGAAATCAAAAATATAGCCCTAAGTGTTGAGGGTGCGCTCGACTGCTACGATATCACAACAAGAACCGACGGAGTTGGAATCTTCCTGGAATGCACCGTTGCAGTGGACCCAAATCTTAACGTTGAGCAAGCACACAAAGTAACAGAAAAACTAGAAGAAAAAATCAAAGAAAAATACAAAAATTATCTCTTCAAGAAAATAACAATACACATAGAGCCAGCAAAAATAAAAGACAACTGTTAACTCCCCTTATAACCCAATAGAACCAAACCAGCGAAAACAATCACCGCCCCAATAACCTGCTGCAAAGAGGGAATCTCAAAAAACACAATTACTCCGAGAACGGTTGCCGTTATGGGTTCAAGAAGAGCTATAGTTTGAGCCTCATACGGTTTCAATCTCTTCAAAGCTTTCAAAAACAATGTATGACCAATCCCAGTGGGAATCAACGCCAAACAAACTAAGTAGAGAATATCGCTAAAAGACAAACTAATCTCAAGTAAACCGAGCGGAGTTGCAACGATGAACCCCAATATGCTGGCAATAAGGTAAATTAAACCCGCCAAAACATGAACATCAAAGCCTTCTCTTTGTCTCCTACGGGAATATATAGCGTACAAAGAAATGAAAAAAGCGGCTAAAAACGCTTCGAAATCACCGATTAAGTGAATCGAGCTGGAGTGAAACAAGAAATTAGACATTATCGCAATACCAAGGAAGGACAAGATAACGGAGAAAACCTCAACGATAGTGATAATCTCCAACCTGAAAACCATGGATAAAACAATAGAGAGAATAGGAGCACTGTTAACAATCAAAGTGGCATTCAAAATAAAAGTATCCTGGACAGACCTAATAAAGAAATAAAAGTGCGCGAACAGCAACACTGATAAAGGCAAAACATACCTAAAAGACTTCCTAATTAAATCAAAGTCAGGCCTAAAAACCATTAGGAGAAGCAAACCGCCGATAAAAAGCCTATAAAATAAAATTGACAAAGCATTCAGAGAGACCAGCCTAATAAAAATCGCAGCAGTACCAAAACTAATCCCACTAACAATCCCCTCAACAAGACTCCTCGCACGATCAACTCTATTACTACTAAAAGCCATCTCCTCACACCAAACAAATAGGTTCCAAAAGAATAATTATTTCTTTTTAATAGGGACTTCTCTCTTTAATTTAATAAATGAAAGTGCCGGTTATAAGTGGGTGCAGGTTATTATGAATGTTGAGATGATGGATTGGATAATTTTCCACATAGTTATAGCCATTATGGTTATTGTGGATTTAAAAGTACTTGAACACGACGACAGGGATCCAACACTCAAAGAAGTTTTTGCTTGGACGATACTTTGGATACTTGTTGGCGTTGGTTATGGTTTCCTAATACTATGGCATTATGGAGAGGAGCCTGCCCTATTATACTTCACAGCGTTCCTAGTGGAAAAGTCACTTAGCTTAGATAACATGTTCGTGTTCTTTGCAATTTTCACCTACTTTGGAGTAAAGTATAGGTACCAACACAAAGTGTTGATCGTTGGGATACTAAGCGCTGTCTTAATGAGGGCCTTCTTCATTTACGGGGGCATACTGCTTCTTCAAGCATTCCACTGGATGGTTTACATATTCGGAGCAGTACTAGTGATTTCAGGCGTGAAATTAGCAGCAGGAGTAGAGGAAGAAGTGGAACCCGAAAAAAACCCCATTGTCAGATTCGCTAAAAAAGTACTACCTATAACCGATAAATACCATGGATCAAAATTCTTTATTCGAGAGAACGGATTTAAGTTTACACCGATGATTCTTGTTCTGTTAGCGATTGAAACTACAGATGTGATATTTGCAGTAGATTCCGTTCCCGCTGTTTTAGCGATAACAACCGACTTCTTTATCGCTTACACTTCAAACATAATGGCGATACTTGGGTTAAGGGCTCTCTACATGCTTGTAGCTCAAATAATTTACAGGTTGGAGCACTTAAGTAAGGGACTTGGCGCTCTTCTAGTTTACCTAGGCGTTAAAATGGTTCTTTCGGGTTTTCACATAAAGATACCAGTTCTCCTCTCAGTTTTAATAATAGTTACAATATTAACAGTGTCAATAGTAGCTTCTCTCCTATTGACCAGAAACACGTTAAATAAAGAAAAAGAAGAAATAGAAGTTAAGGAAGTCGAAGATGCTGGGGACAACTAATTAACCAATTTTTTCCTCATAATTACATCCCCATCCCAGTAAACCAGGTCATCCAAAAGCTTTATAACGTCCTTATTGCTCAATTCACCAAGCAAGTAGTCTGGATCCAAAATTTCACTGAAACCAAATTTCCTGAAAAGACCTCTGCTCGCAAAGTTATCTTGCTCCGTGACTGCCCAAACTATTTCAAACCCTTCTCTCTTCAAAAACTCGAGAGAGCGAACCATTAGCTTGGATGCTATACCGTAACCTCGATATTCCTTGTGAGTGAATATGTATCCTATCTGTGCGTGTTTTCCCTTGCTTAAATTTATGAATTCGATTTCCACCGTGCCAACTATTTTTCCGTTTATCTCCGCGACAAATACCTTATCGCTCTCTTTGAGATCCCTAATCGCCCAGTAAACATCAGAACTGTTGGAGAAAGAATTTTTCGCCAACTCTTTAACAAGGGCGAGGTCTCCATTCTTAAAAGTTCTTATATTTAAATTCAAGGATCTATACTCTGCCTTCATAATGAAAATGACACCACGCGTTCAAAAATCGTTTCCAAAATCATTCATTCAATGAATAAAACATAAAGGTAAAAAGGTATTTAAATCTTACATTGAGAATTCACCAAGCTTTGCTCCAAGCTGTGGATACTAACTCGGTTTATGTCGCGAAAATAAATAACACGTATTTTAACATTAATCAAACACTACTAATGAGTAACATTGCTTTTTATTGTTTGAAATTTATACTCAAAATGTAGCGCCCAACAAAAAGACCTTCAATACGAGATGAAGATATCCATTATTGGGTGATTTGATGAATAAAAAGATAGTAATGCTGGCGTTAATATTTGTTTTAGCCAGCGTCGTTTTTGTGAGTGAGAACCAAAGAACTCAACACATCATAGTTCCCCCCGATAAACCACTAATTATTCCTGCTAGTAAATTTGCGAAAACGGGAGCATTCACCCCACTAAAAACAGTTGACAACCTATATGTAATTGCCCTTTCTGATGGAAATATGTTCTACAATTACGATTTCAACAGTAAATCTGCTTCCAGCGATAACGTTGACTGGCCAGTAACAATAATATTCTTTGGACATGCTTACGATGAAAACTATGTTTATAGTGTTCTGAAAAGCATAGCGAAATATGCACTTGGAACACCGTCAAGCTATGGGGGAGGGGACAGCTATTGGTTAGCATCAACAAAATACGGGTTAACATATTGGGGTGGATCATGGCACTGGGACGGCACTGATGGATTCAAATTCTTCGATGTTATTCATGATGACTGGGAGGATGATTGGGAAGTACACATAAGAGTATACAATGGGGGCTACGACCCAAATTGGGGCTACTGGTGTATTGCAACTACACACGTTGAGCAATTCGCTTACTTGGACAGGAATGCTCAAAACCCTGAGCTCGGAGAGGACTATATCGCTCAAGTGTTCAAGAACGCGGGTTACTCTGTTTGGGAGGACTATTACTATATCTATAATTATATACCTGGGACACCTGGTTCTATATGGGGAGAATATGAGGGTCAAAGTGGAAATTACTACAACAATGGTTACGTAACACTCATCTACCTCCCCTAAAAAATTAACTCTCCTTTTTTTCCTTGGAAATATGCTCTAGCAATAAAATTATGGCGCAACTTAGGAAATATGATTTATGAAAATCTAGTCAAATTGGTGCTCCTTGGTCACCTACTTTTTTATTAAGACGCAATTTTAGGTTTATCTTGCTGAATTATTGGGCTAAATTTGGACACAAGGTCGAAATAATCAATGAGGTATTCTGGTAGGGTTAGTGTTATGGTTAAATCAATGAATAGGTTAACGGAAGAAATTGAAATTTAAAGATGATGTTAGTCGTAGGCAATTTAACGGGCATTTCCCTGCATTAAAAATTTGGTTTGAGTGCGTGCTTGATGTTAATTTTGTATGTTATAAGCTACAGATTTAAATATCAATTAATAGTATTGTTAAAATTAAAGACATAAAATGTTAAAGAAAAAGTGATCTTAATGATCAATTTGATTCCCTCACAAACAATAATCATCTCTCTAGTTCTCCTGTGCATGATGAACCTTTCTTACCGACGGACAACGAGAAAAAAGAGAACCAAGAAGCGCGAAAAGACTGGATTAAAGAACAAAAAGAGGCGTTACTCCAAGAGAAGAGACGATGAAGACTACGAAGACGACTGGGTATTCGCAGATGAGATCTACGGATATTAAAAGAAACAGCAAAATTCATTCCAACCCTTATTTTATGAACCTCACCACATCCAATTTTTAATTGATCTATATTGTGGGACGCTCCTCTTGATTGTGATAAAACTGATTTGATAACTCTTTAAGTTTTTTGCAATAATAAAAGTTATAAATAATAATCAAGCTTTGTCAACTACACATGGTGCAATTTATGACTAACGATATCGTGGTTAGTGAGGTAAAAGGGAAGGTTGCTTGGATCTACCTGAATAGGCTGGATAAATATAATGCAATAAACCGAGAGATGGTCGAAAAGCTAATTTATTACTTGAAAAGATACGAGCAACAAAAAGGAGTAGTAACAATCGCAATAACCAGCAAAGGAAAGGTGTTTTCAGCGGGACTTGATTTAACGGAACTCTCAAGCATAAAAAATGTGGAAGACTCACATAAGATTTTTTACGAAAGACTTTACACGCTTGTTAAAGAGATGGTGAATCTATCTAAACCAATCATAATTGTTGTCAATGGTCTAGCTATAGGTGGGGCGTTTGAAATACTCTATGGAGCGGACATCATAATAGCAACCAAGGAAGCAAAGTTCTCCATTGCTGAGGCAAGATGGGGATTCATACCCCCAATATCAGTAATTCTCGGGTCACAACTTATGGGTTTACAAAATGCCTCCCGACTAGTTATGACTACTGACACCATAAATGCTGAGGAAGCAAAATCACTTGGAATAGTCTCAAACGTTGTTGATCAAAACGAAGTAGAAAAGATTGTTGAAGAATACGCAGAAAAATTAAGCAATTCTTCGCCAGAAGCAATTATGGAAATCAAGAGGATAATGTCCAGGATAAAGTTGAATCCCATGGTTGAATGGGCATTTGAGGTACTTGTAAGGCTCGCTGGTAAGGAAGATCATGTGGAAAACATTAAACGTTTTGTTTCTGAAAAAAAGATGCCAAAGTGGGACTGGTAGAGATACTCTTTCTCGTCGTTTGATTTTTCCAACTTTTTTGATTTTATTATTTTTTTAGAAACACGCATATATTATGCAAAAGTTTAAATTCAAACTCATTATTCAATTATTATAGCTAACAACTAAACATATACATAAAAAGGTGCACTATATGAATAAGTTAAGAACCACATTAATAGCCTTATTAATGGTAACCGCAGTTCTATCAACTGCAAATAACATGAACCATCTACAGGCTGTACCTTCAGGAACAGTTGGCGTAGATGAATTTACAAAATACACTTGGACACTAGATACAGTTAACCTTCAAACAACATTCATTGTAAAAAATGATGAGAATTCAATGATGTTTTTAGGCAACAACACAGATGACCTATTAAACCAACTCCAAGGCGCAAAGATCTCCCTCAGCATAGGAAAGATCTACAATTCTCAAGGAGAACTATATCTAGTCCCTATAGTGATACTGCAAAACGACATACAAGTAACAAGCGAAATGTTAATGGACATGGGATTAGACGCAAACGCCGCTAACCAACTAGCGTTCACAATCCCAAGAGGATCAGGCATCGTACTTCTAGGCGCTATCACAGATTTCGGAACCACTACACCTTCTCTTCTAACAACAAGCGTTGAATCAATAAAGAACCCATCCGCTCTAGAGAAAATAGGAACAATAGGACCGAACATAATTAGAACGCTAATGTCAAGAGGACCAAATCCAGATGACTTACTAGTTGGTTCATTGAGATACAGGTTTGCAACTGCTCAACCACCCGCTCCAATAGTTGTACCCTCAATGCTCGACTCGTTTGGAGCACAATGGGAGAGCAACTCTGGTGGCGGAATAACCAATGAGTATTCTAAATCTGGAGATGATGCAATATTCACTGCAAGTGGAACAACAGAAATTAACACTACAAATCCTGGTCAATATATGTACAAGAAATTGGAGATTAACAACTTCGAGATGATTTACTCAGTTGAAATGGGGTTACTAAAGAGGATAGCCGTTAACATGCACTATGTAATGAATGACACATGGTACAGCGAATTTGAAGGCGTTTGGAAGACCCACTACGTAGACATAACAATCAACCTAGAATTAAACTATAGAGGAGCATCCGATGTAGAAATCGGGTTAACAAACGGTGAGAAATTAGGATACAAAGTAACAGACTTGTACATGTCTGATGGTTTAATAAACGCGATAAATGCAACACTAAACGGAACATTGACAGCCGAAAACGTTACGTTTGTTGAGCAATTCTTCGAGGCAATGAAAGTAACATTCGAATACCAATCATACAACCCAGTATACGATTCTGGACTAGACCTATACTATAATACAGAATTTGAAAATGAGTTAGTTAACGAGTCAGACACAGGAAACGCAATGTTCAATATTTACCAGTTAGGAGCACCCTACATAACACCAGACTGGGAAGTCCAATTTGCAACATTCCAATTCCAACAATACATATACTTGAAACTATACCCCAAGTTCACTAAATTCATGATCGAAAACGAGTCAGCAAATCACTACTTCAACTACAACTCAGACTACTCAATATACGAGAGCCCTGACGGCAACTGGATATCCCTAATATCAAACCTAACCATAAACATTGGTGTCCACCACACTAATACCACTAACGACGAAGTTAAAATGGATGCTTCATTAACAATAAACTCCTGGATGACATATAGTAGCGATGGGAGACTAACTGAAGTAGGAGTAATAGTACAATTCTCCTTCAAGAATGACACGAACCTAAACGATGACCTAGGCGACGAAACAGAATACTCAGGAACTGCTAGAATATTAATCCAAAGAGTGCAAAATACTGGAGGACCGACTGGAACACCAAACTTCAATGAACCAATCGATGCACCAGAACCCACTAGCGACTGGCAAGAAACAACACCAGAAGAAACAACATCAGGAGGAGCCTCTGGCGGTGGAGCAACCGGAGGAATACCCTCAACAATCGGCGGCATCCCAACAACATACATCGGTGGCGGGGTAGCCCTAATAGTCATCGTAGCAGCAATAATCTTCGCATTAAGAAGAAGGTAAACACAATAAAACATTTTTTAACACATTTTTTAACATTTTTTCTTTTAGTCTTTCTTTCTTCAAAACTTCTTTCTCTGCGGGAACATATATGT
>JAGSHR010000243.1 GCA_029855985.1 Candidatus Njordarchaeota archaeon | reverse complement strand
TACCTATTATATAAGGGTTTAAAGTTGAGATCCAAAGCTTTTAACATGTTTTCAAAGGCCTCTTTCGGTGTGGCATTTGCAGTTTATTCATTCATTGTCTTAAACTATTTTCCTAATATAACAATTGCGTTTCTTTTGGTCTTTTACACGGGCAGTCTATTAACTGCAATAATCAACTTGAAAAGAGTGGTTGAAATGGAGAGTATTTGCAAGAAATGCCCTATGTACAAGGATTTTCCCAGGTGCGATGGCTTCATGGATATCATCGAGAAGTTAGAGAGAGATTCGTTTCTCGTTAAGAAGTGAGATTTTCCCAGTTTAACTCTATTTCAAGCAAGTGTGATTCATTTTATGGCTGTTAACTCGAAAACTGTTCCAAAAAGATAATACTTTACTTTAACTTGGCTAAAACCAGTTTCAATAGCCCACTTACCGATCAAACTGGGGGAAGCGAACACTTCAATCGTTTTGGTGAAATGATCGATACTCTCCTTGAAGTAATCCCCGGTTATGACCGCGTTGAATTTGCCCATGAATTTATAGAAAAGTCGAAGTAACTTAACGCTGGGAATATCTAAATTGGCCATATCCAAAATTATGAATTCACCGCCCTTCTTCAATACTCGGTAAGTCTCTTTTAAGGCTTGAATCTTATCTTTAAAGTCCCTAAAAGCAAAGGTAGCAATGACCTTATCGAAATAATTATCCTCAAATGGAATATTCTCTGCGCAACCCTTAATGAAGTTAAAGTTTTGCTTTTTAACTCTGCTTTTCGCGATTTTAACCATGACCTCTAATGGGTCAAGACCCCAGTACTCCTTACAATTGATTAGTTTAGCCATTGTCCCGGGACCCGAACCCAATTCTAAAACAACATCCTCGTCATCTATACGTTTTGCTATCTTCTTTCTAAGCCCGCCGTCTAAACCCAATGACAAGAACTTATTGAACCACTCGTATCTATACGATAAAACCGCTAAAGCTTTCTCTACTCGCACCCAGAGATCTAAATCACACTTTGATGTAACCAATAGCGACAACTCCTCCACGCAGATACGAAAAAGCACTACTCCCAAAGTATAGTGAGATAGTCTTAAAAATATTTAATTTAAAAAGGGAGGAATTGCATTTAAGCTTTCGATAAAATAGTAACAGCTGTTGTAGTTGCCACAGCTCCAATATTGTGAGCTAAACCTATACCTGCACCGTCAACCTGATTCTTACCAGCATCACCCCTCAACTGTAAGGCTATCTCCACTATCTGGTAAACACCAGTAGCCCCAACGGGGTGACCTCTCGCTTTTAATCCCCCAAAAGTGTTAGTGGGAATCTTACCGTTCAAAGAGAGCTGACCGTCCTTTAACAATTTTGCTCCTTCACCCTTTTTAGCAAGTCCAAGATCCTCAAGTGCAATAACACCTGTGATGCTAAAAGCATCGTGAACTTCGAGAACATCAATATCCACGGGCGAAACATTCGCCCTTTCATATGCCTTTCTCGCGGCTATCACAGTTGACTTAAAGGTTAATGGGTCTTCCCTTTCGTTTAACCTGAACTTATCAGTTGCGGTCTCAGATGATAGAACTTTAACATCTCCAGCTTCGCTACTTAATAGTACAGCGGCTGCTCCATCACCAGTTCCAGAGCATTCAAGCAAATGTAATGGATCAGCAACCAAGGGGGATTGTTTAACTTTCTCAACACTAATCTTGTATCTGAATTGGGCGTGAGGACTGTTAACAGCGTTTTCGTGGTCCAAAACAGGAAGCAACATTATATCCTCATGTGGAACCTTGAACCTTTTGAGATAGTAATCGAGAGCTAAAGCATTTAGAGCAACGAACGAAGAGCCGGATGGAAAAGTGTAAAGTCTATCCTCAGCCATCATCATTGCGGTGGTTACATCTTTAGTCACGTGGTCGCTCAATTTTTCAACGCCAATTACTAGCACATTCTCTGCACCGGATTTAACTAGTTTGTACCCCATGTTGAATGCCATACCCCCGCTTCCACAGGCGCTTTCATTGGTGATGATTTTAGCTTTTAAGCCCAATATGTCCGCTACCGCGGTAGCTAATTGATTGTAATTATTGAGGAAAGGAGCTGTCATGTTTGAAACAACTAGGTAATCTATTTTGTTTGGATCTATGTTTGCGTCTTCAATCGCTTTCATACCTGCTTGGGCAGCTAATTTAGCTACACTCAGTTCCCACCTATCTCCGATTTTTTCGAGGCCTACACCTCTAACATACACTGTCATTTCAACATCACTGGAATCACGATTTTTGTAAAAAGGTGAAAACGCTACTGAACCGTTAAATTCATGGCACTTAAAATATTGGGTTTAATAATTCTAAACTAATACAGTTTAAAATAAAAAGGGTTATACATCGCACTGTGAATTTCTCTTTTTTGGCTAAAATAAATCCGCACCTTTCTTATAATTGAGCTCTAAATCGTCTGGATGATATTGGACTGCCAAGCAGATTTCTAATGAAGCCTACTTAAAACTAACCTAGAGGGATTTAAAGCTATATGTTTCTTGTGGGGTTTTCATTGCAATTGCGTTATGTTTTTATATCGTTAAATATTAAGCGTATATTATTCATTAGTTTTGTTTAATTAAGAGGGTTTAAAAGCAATTACCGGTAAGTCTTAGTTGCAAAAAGCATGAAGGGAGCAGTTTACACGTTGGTTTGCAAGGATAACAACAAAATAGACAAGAGTCTTCACTCTTCCCGGTTATAATTGCTTTGAACTCTCTCTTCTATCATTCGATTAAATAGGTTAGGTTGTGTTATAATTGAGTAGGCAAAATATGTTAAGAATGACACTAATTTTTGCGTTATTGATAATGAGCGTTTTTGCGTATTCCACTCTAAGGGATACAAGTGTTACAGCTGTAGCTAGTGTTCAAGGGAACGGTAAGGTCAGCGTCACAGGGATTTCTAATAAACAAGTTTTAAAGCCAATGGGAGACTACAACATTACAATGGATATGCGTCACTTAATTACAACGAAATATTACGATTCCGCGTTTGATGTTGTATCCACAGAACTGACAGGAAAGGACTTTATATTTGTCATTGGAACCATAAGTGGTAGTAGCGCGTACACTGACATTTTCATTCAAAAAATCAATGCTAGCGGAGTCATCGAGTGGAACAAGACGATCGATTATGATGGTCAAGATGATGTAGGCTATAGAGGCTACATTGGAACGGATGGAGCATATCTTTACGTCACAGGTTACACAGTTAATGAATCAACGGGAAATATGAATTTGGCACTCATTAAACTAGATTTTGACGGAAACATAATTTGGAAGATAGCTTGGGGCGAAGACGACGCTGATGATTACGGGTATGGAGTATCAATGGACGGTAAGTATCCCAATTACGGTGTTTACGTGACTGGTTATCGTTACAGGGTTGGTTCCGATACGGATCTGTTTGTTGTAAAATTCGATAATAATGGAAATCAAGTTTGGAATAGAACCTATGATGGTGGTTACAACGATTATGGTTATGACATATCCGTTTCCTGGAATGGAGCTGTAACCGTTGTTGGCGCGACAAACAATGGATCAACCTATAATGGGTTAATTTTGAGGTACGATTACAATGGGAACCTTATCAAGTCAAGAACCTACGTAAACAATGATGGTTCCTTTATGCTTAAGAGGATAAGGAGAACATATGTTTCAGAGGACAACATGTATGTCACTGGCGTAAAAGAAAGTACTGATGGCAATACTCGTGGAAATCTCTACGTTTTCGATAATGACACGTTAGCGTTAATCAATGAAGCGAACTTCCCGCTACCAAACAAGAATAGTACTGCTTATGGCGTCTTTAGTGCTCACAGCGACACGCTCAGCGTTACGGGGACAATCGTGAATAATGATGAAGACGAGTACCTATGGTTAATTTCACTTGATACGTTGGAAACGAAAGGTTTCTATGTTTACGATTCTGGGTTCGATGATAAGGCTAGGGGAGTAGCTTTCATTGTCGAATCCTCAAGCTCTAAGATATACTTCTATGTTGTCGCTGGCGAAAGATACACCGTTATTAACGCCGTACCGAAATACGAGTATTACTTTGACATTTGGTCACCCGACAGTGACAGTGACGAATTATCGAACTATTGGGAAATTAGAAATGGAACGGACATGTTGAATAACGATACTGACGATGACGGTTTATTGGATGGACAGGAGATGTTGATCTATAACACAGATCCATTGAACAACGATACTGATGGCGATATGATCTTAGATGGTACAGAAGTGAATACGTACAATACTAGTCCCCTCAGTAACGACACTGATACCGATGGGTTAGACGATTACAGTGAAATATTTGTTTATCACACTAATCCTAACAACGTTGACACAGATGGCGATGGGCTAGGAGACTACGAGGAAATTGAAACATATGAAACAAACGCAACGAATTCAGATACGGATAAGGATGGCATGCCCGATGGGTGGGAAATCGGGAACTCCTTTGACCCAAACAATGCAAATGACGCTGCAGGTGACGCAGATAACGATGGGTTATCAAACCTTGGCGAATACCAATATGGGGCTAATCCACACAATCCCGATACAGATGGCGATGGATTACCTGATGGATGGGAAGCCTCATATAATCTTAATCCTACTAACGCTAGCGATGCTCCACTGGATAGCGATGATGACGGTTTAACTAACATCCAAGAATATCAACATGGAACAAATCCTCTAAGTAACGATACGGATCGAGATGGCATGCCGGACGGCTGGGAGGTAAACAACGGTTTAAACCCAACCAATTCCACGGATGCACAAGGAGACGCTGATAACGATGGAATAACCAACCTCGATGAGTATAGAAATCACACGGATCCAACGAAGGATAATGCTCCCCCAACAATCAATTCCATATGGACACAGCCAGTTTCTCCAAATAACGTAACGGAAACAGTGATTTATGCAAACATAGCCGACACGAACGGTGTCGCCCAAGTTAACCTCACTTACACGATAAATGGCGTTACACACAATGTGACAATGAACTATAACTCAACAAGTGGTTACTATTACTTCTCACTAGGAGTACTCGAAGAGGGAACAACCGTGTATTACTCAATTACCGCAATGGATGAATCTGGGAACATAATAACATCCAACGAATACAACTTCACCGTAATCGGCGTTTCAAGTGAAGAAAACAATGAAACACCAAACAATTCCCCATCTACTGAAAAGAATATTAGTGATTATATTCCATACATTGTGATATTCTTCATAGCTTCTATTGTTGCTGGTCTATCGTTTAGGAGAATGAAAAAGAAAGGTTAAACGCAACTTCAAATTACTTTACCTATTTTTTTATGGTTAAACTAGAATTGACTTCAAATAACTATTTTTCCTTATTTTATACTTAGGGTTCCTTCTTCTTAAGAAAATGTGGGTGGTTGACTTGTGTGATATTAGAGATAACTTTCTAGAGATTGATAAAGTAAATATTAGGTATAAAGTGGCAGAACCCGATGAGAGTAAATTTGATGTCGTTTTGTTGCATGGAATGTCATTTAATGCTGATACCTGGGTTGAAACGGGTACAATAAAATTTCTGTGCAATAGTGGTTATAGAGTATTCGCAGTAGACATGCCTGGCTTCGGTAAATCAGGGGGAAGAAGACTTAAAAGATCGTTTGCAGCGGAATTCTTGCGGAAAATCTTGGAGAAATTAAAAGTGGAGAAACCCATTCTTGTTGGACCTTCAATGGGGGGTGGAATAGCTTTATCTTACGCTATCAATTTTAACAATTTGAGGGGCCTAGTTCTTATTGCTCCAGCTGGTTTAAATGATCCAGAAATAGTTGAAAACTTGGATAAAATCTCTGATATTCCAACTTTGGTGGTCTGGGGAGATAAAGACAGGGTTTTTCCGTTATCAATGAGTAAAATCCTAACTGAGAAGCTTGAGAGATCGAGTCTAGTTGTATGTAAGAACGCTCCGCATCCCTGTTATTTGAGGGCAACAGAACAATTCCACACAGAACTAAAGGGTTTTCTTGATAGCTTATAGGAGAATAATCCACAATAATTTCTTCACTCTTAAATGGCAATTAAACTTATTTTATATTATGGAGAGCATGCTTTTAGGTGTTTAAATTTGGGTGATGTTATTACTCTTGTGCATGGCGCTGGTGGCGAGGAAACGGAAAAAATCATTAGAAAATTATTCGTAAGCGCTTTCAAGTTTAAGCGGGTAAAGGATGGGATCGGCCTAGATGACTTAGACGATGGCTCAACAATCCCCGTTAAAGGGGGAAACTATGTTTTCACAATGGACAGTTTCACGGTAAACCCCTTGTTTTTCCCTGGGGGAAATATTGGAAAACTCGCTGCGGTTGGCACGATAAATGACCTCGCAGTTATGGGTGCAAAACCAATAGCTGTATTGGACTCAATAATTGTAGCAGAAGGCTTTGAATATGGTAAACTGGAAAAAATCGTTGAGGCATTCAAAAACGTGTTAGAATCCCATAACGTAGCGCTCCTAGGG
>JAGSHR010000154.1 GCA_029855985.1 Candidatus Njordarchaeota archaeon | reverse complement strand
GTAATAATCTATCCTTCTCCTTGATCTTATCAATGATTTTCTTTGCTCTTCTTATTTCATTTTCGAGATGAGATATTTTTTCTCTTAGTTTTTCCGCCTCCACAATTTTTACATCTATATCTAGGGCTTTATCTATGGAATCGACGTCAACGTCTTTTAGCATTTTCTCAAGTGTCTTTATTTTTTGTTCTAGGTCTTTCTCTTTTTTTTCTAGCTCACTTAGAGATCTTTGCTTCTCTTCTAATTCACCAATCTTCTTGCTCAACTTCATTATTTCAATTCTCAGCGCGTCTATTTTGCTCTTCAGGGTGCTAA
Organism: Candidatus Njordarchaeota archaeon; assembly: GCA_029855985.1. The sequence goes on along the minus strand of JAGSHR010000154.1, from coordinate 3,896 downwards.
TATTAGTTTCTATTTCGCTCTTCTTTCCCTCGAGAACAGGGAGTTTGGAGTTTATCGATTTTAACTCTTCTTCTAATTTCGGTAATTGGTTGATAAACTCAGTTATTTGTTTGATCTGGGTTTCAATGATCGTTTTATGTTTTTCTTTTTCTTTCCTGAATTCCTTGGCTTTCTCGCGGTAAGTGTTGAAAACTTTTAGTTTGAGAAGTTCCATTAGAAACTCTCTTCTATCAGAGGGTTTGTAGTCTAGGAATTTGTAAACATCACCTTGCCTAACGATGGCGGATAATAATAGTGCCTCAAACCCTATACCAAGAAGGGATTTTATCTTGTTGTCAACAACCTTTTTACTGGTGGCAAGTAACTTGTATTTGCCCGAGTTAGGGTCCCACTTGTAAAGCTTTGCTTCTTGGGTCTTATCAATATTTTTTCCGTATATTATTCTGAGTATCTTGTATCTTTCACCTTTAACCTCGAACTCTAACTCTATGGTTGCTTGGCTTTTCTCTTTCATAACTGCTTCTCTAGCGTATTTTTGTTGTCTCTCCCCATAAGCTAAGCCATAGAGAGCCATAGTTACTCCATCAACGAATAGGGTTGTTTTACCTGCTCCCGTATTACCCTCTACAAAAACTGGGTAAATTAGTTTCTCAAGGTTTAATTCTTCTTTCTCGTATGTCGCAAAGTTGGTTACTGATAATCTTAATAGCTTCATTTATGAGCCCTCCCCCATTATTTTTACTGCATAGTCAATAACTCTCTTTTCAAGCTTCTCTTCTAACCCGAGTTCCTTTATGTAATCTATGACTATGTCAGTTAGGTTCTTTCTTATATCCTCACTAGTCTTAAGAAGATCAGCGGAGACCCCCTTTCTCTTTAACTCTATCGTGTAACCAAGTACCCCAAATTGGTCCAAAAGCACGTTTTCAAGCTCGAATATCCTTGTTTTTAGTGATTCTACAGCGTTATCTTGCCCCCTAATCTCTAACTTTAACAAACTGTCCCGAAGTCCCTTTATTGATTTGAGATAATCGATTAGCTCACCAACAGGGTCAAAGGAGTTGCTCAACTCGGTGTAAGACAATTTTAGCATTGTTCTCGTCGGTATTTTCTTCTTCTCCACAACTAGTTCGCTTGGACCCAAGGTCACGAGGTTATAGTATTTTTCCTCGTTTATCTCGGAGAAGTCCAGTTTCTCTATGGATCCAGAGTACCACATGTTCTCACTTAATTTTTGGTTTTCGTGTATGTGCCCTAGAGCAACATAATCGAACTCATCCTTCAAGAGGTCATCCGGTTGAACAGGTGGATCATTCAGATACAGTACACTTATCTCTTTTCTTTTTGCTGTAGATACGGTTAAGTGCGCCATTAGGATTTTGTAGTCAGCTTCACTTGTCTTGGGGTGATCTAACATTATTTTTATGCGTTCTCTTATGATTTTCTCGTAAGGCTTCCTTAATTCACCCGCTGCGTTAGGGTCAATGTATGGTAAGGGAACAATTGCAACTTTCTTGTTCTTGATGTCGATTATTAATGGTTCCTTAGGAGTGAACTGTGTGAAGTAAAAATTTGGGGCATTTGCTTTTATCAACGCGTTCAATGGATGGAGCTTGCCTCTCACACGCGGCTTATCATGATTCCCAGCGATCACAACTACCTTTATACCTCGACTTGTTAGTCTCCCTAGTTGTTCTCCAAAGTACACGAATTCGTCAGAGTTCGGATTAACCTTATGAAACACGTCACCAGAAATCAACACCATGTCGACTTTTTCCTCGATTGCTCTGGTGAAGACATAGTTTAGGTTTCTCCTCAAGTCCTCTCTTCTTTTTTCCTCTATATTCCTACCCTTCAAGAGTTTTAGTGTTACTCCAAGGTGTAGGTCCGCTGTGTGCAGTATTTTCATTTTATAGGAATCCTCCTTCATCTAGATCTGCCTCTATCTCCGCATCAATATTTCTTATATTATCTGCAATAGATTTAAATTTCTCCTCAACCTTCTTATAATCCTCAACTTCGACAACCACCGGGTACTTAACGGCTTCACCGAACGCTAAAACCTCCCTAGGTGAAAGAGTTGGTACAATTTTCTTAAACAAATCAGCTTTATCTACTCCTAAAACAGCCTGATCAATATCTCTCCTATCCGTTAAAGAAAACACGAAACTCGTCCAAATCATGGATACAACATTAGGATCTAGTTCCCCGGGTTTTTGGTCAATTATGCAGAGAGTTACTCCCTTCTTTCTCATTTCCCTAGCTATATCACCGAATGGTGACAGGTTGTATGTGCTTTTACCGAGGAAATTGTGTGCTTCCTCTAGGAATATTATCACCTTGTTCTTTATTTCTTTTCCTCCTTCTTCCATTTCGAGTATTTTCTTTCTTAGGCGTCTCGCTATCAGGTTTGCTATTATCATGTACAAGGGCATCTCTTTCTCGTATTTTCCCATACTAATTATAACGTTCCCTGTTTCCTCTGTTAATAGCTTTTCAACGATAATATCTATCGTATCATCCCTTATTGACATAGGGTACTTTAACAATCTCACCAACTTTGATGTTTGAGTTCTAAAGGATTGAGCAACTTGGTACCCCTCTGCCCTATCAATCTCCTTGATTACCGTCTTCTTAAGGTCCTCCAAACTAGTTCCCCCAAGTTCCCTCTCTAACTCCCTCAATATGATTTTTCCCTCCTCAGTAGACTCCAGCGCATCTTTAAGCTGGTCTCCCTCAAAGAACCCGAGAAACCAATAGTCTCCAAGTTTTCTCGACAAAATCTTCTTGAACGTGTAAATGTGCATGGTGAACGTGTTGCTCAAACCAAATATTGGAGCAATTAACTGGATATCCTCGGGTTGAATATCTTTAACGTTAATCCACAGGGGATTCAAGTTTCTTTCCTTCGCCAACTTTAAATCCGGAGTGTAACGATTAAACAAATCCTTAAATATTAACCCAACCCCGTTAGCTAAAACACGACCCCTATTATCCCTTAACTCTAGTCCATACTCCGAGTGCATATCGAAAATGAGGAGTTTAACGCCTTTTTCAACCCTCTTATCAAGCTTGTTATCATATAAAACAATGTACCCCGCCAAAATATTTCCGAGAAACGTTTTACCGCTACCAGATTTACCGTATATAGCGAAACTCAAATCAACAAGCTTATCAATATTTATTGGTATCCCAACCTCCAATTCTTGGGCAGACTTCGGTGAACCCAAAACATATTCTGTATCCGTTACTCCATAAAAATCCATAACATCCTCTTGGGATAACTCCACCAAGGGAGAGTTAAAAGAGGGTATAACATCAGCTCTAGACTGCTCACCCGTTTCCAAATCCCGCTTTGAGACAAGTGCAACATCAATCATCTGTGTTCTAAGCATGCTAGGATCATTCTTGAAAATCAAGTTTTTTAATGTTTGAGAAATATCACGGCGAGAAATGAAGTCTAAACCGTTTTGACTTGACCTTATGTGAGCATTAGTTATTAACCCTAAGAATTCGTATTTTGACCCCCTAATTTTAACGAGAGCCCCCAATGGATAATTCTCTATTAGTTCTTCATCTTTTAAAACTATGGAGACACCTTTATCAACGCTTCCCTCTAGAACCCAGCCCTTAACTGAACCACTCACCTTCATCAATACCGCGCACCTCCCAACAATAATGTTAATAATAACGGTGAATAAAAATCAAACTCAGGGAAACTAAACAATAACAGCGGTAAGTACAGCATTTCAGTTCGATAGAACCCTTTAGAAACAAGTTGATTGAAACATCACTAGATTCATGTTCTTCAATGGTAATACTGGAGTGGGACTCTGGGATTATCTTTTTCTTTTGAATAATGTCTTTTTCGTCATGTTTTTGGCTGGTTTAGAAAT